>JAITJB010000260.1 GCA_031279155.1 Deltaproteobacteria bacterium
AGTCAAGATCTGCCCCTGGTAGTCACCCCCCAAGGCCAACGGCTGGCCTTAGTCCCGGCTGGACGCTCTAAGGTTATTTTACGCGGCCCCTTAGCCCCGGTCAGCGGCTTTCAGGTGCGCTTCAATCCCAAGTTTACGCCTCAAAAAATCAGCCTCCAATCTCTCCTAGGTTGGAACGTTCAGGGCTTAGACGCTGCCGGTCGCCCCACAAGCCAGGCCATCTTCGTGACCACGCCTAACGACAAAGAGACTAAACCAAACATGCCAGCTGAGCCCGGCCCGCCAGCTACGCCCGACTTATCAGCTAATACAGAGGTCTCGCCCACCTATTCCCCAAATAATGGCGCTGCGGGCTTAGATCCAGCATATCCTCAAGATTGCCCAGATTGTCAAGATAGTAAGGCTCGTCAAGATAGTAAAGACGCTCAAGTCCTCACGCCCTTTTTCTTAGTCGAACGGGTCATTTCCTTGGGGCTTGATTGGAAAGTCTTAACTACCGTCACCCACTATGGCCCGGTCAATAGCCCTGTTTCTCTTTCGCTCCCATTAATTCCAGGAGAAACACCCACAACGCCGGGGCTTCTAGCCTCAGGCGGCCAGGTGGTCTTAAACTTTTCCAATAACCAAAACAGCCGATCTTTTGAGTCCGATCTAGTTAAAGATCTCGATCGCCCCATAGAGCTTAAGGCTATGGAGGGCGACTACGCCGAATCTTGGACCTTAGATGCGGCTAGCGTCTGGCGGGTCACAACAGAAGGATTGACCTCAATTTTAAATGTCTCCTCTGTTGGCTACTATAACCCGGTCTGGCGGCCCTGGCCCGGCGAAACCTTAGCCATAAAAGTTTCGCGCTTAGAGCCCGTTCCTGGCCAATATCTGACTATTGACCGGGTTGATTTAAATACCACGGTAGGCGAACAAAACCGGCGGCATAACCTCTCTTTTGAGCTGCGCTCAAGTCAGGGCGGGACCCATAGCTTTGACTTAAGCCAAGGATCTAAACTCGATAGCCTCTCGGTTAACGGTCACCCCTTACCCATTCCCCTCCCCCCGGAATCCGGGCTAGTTCCGGTGACTGTCCCCATCAGCCCGGGTAACAATTTTATCGAAGCCTCCTGGCTAGATCGCACCAGATTAGAAACCATCACCAAAAACCCTACTATCGATCTAAAGGCGGCGGCGGCTAATATCCGCTTTGTTATTGATATGCCCAAAGGCCGCTGGACGCTCTGGGCTGACGGCCCGGTCCAAGGACCAGCCGTCTTGTTTTGGTCATTTGCCGGGGCCATCTTGATCCTCTCGCTTATTTTAGCTAGAGTCAGCTCCACCCCGCTTAAGACCATCTCTTGGTTTTTACTATTTATTGGCCTCTCTCAGCTAAACCTCTTCTACGCCTTTTTGGTGGCCGGTTGGTTAGTGGCCTTAGGTATCAGGGGTAGTCGCCCGATTATCAAGGGAAACTTTTTATTTAATATAAGCCAGATCTTATTGGTCTTTTGGACTTTTTTGGCTTTAGTCTTAATTTACCTAGGCCTCCAGCGGGCCCTCTTGGCCGCCCCGGCCATGCGGGTCGCCGGTAACGGCTCTTTCGATAGCCATTTAGCCTGGTTTGTCGACCGTACTTCCGGATTAATCCCTCAGGCCTATGTAGTAACCATACCCGATAAGATCTACCACTACATCATGCTGGCCTGGGCCCTTTGGCTGGCCATCAGCATCATCGGCTGGCTCAGGTGGAGCTGGCACTCTTTTGCCAAGGAAACTTTTTGGAAAAAATCACCAAAAATTCCCAGAAAAAATAAAAAAGAAGCAATTTCGGTTGGGCCAGTATCGCCTAACCCACCCCCGCCTGAGGTAACCAGCTAGGTACCAACTTGGTAACCAACCAGGTAATCAACTTAGGTCCGTCTTTTTACCTTTTACACTAGCGAGTATAATATGCGCAAAAAGAAGATTGAAGAAATTATCGAAGAATTATCCGTTCAACTGGCCTTTAAAGACACTACTGAACTTGGCGATGTGGTCATGTTGATCACTGAGGAAAAGTTTGGCTACTACGGCATTAATTTCGCCCATGTGGTCAGTTTAGAACCTAAGATCATCAACGAAGTCGAATGGTGGCAAGTGGGGCTGATCATATTGTCTATCCCCCTAAGCGGCCAGCAACTAATTGTCCAAAAAGTAAATTTAAGTGAGCGCCCGCTATTTTCCTTGCGCTCCCGGAAAGTCTTTCTCAAGGCCGTTGACACCAAGCTATTTATGAGCGCCTTAGAACCCACGAGCCTTATGGAGTTCTGCCGCCCGTCTACGGAAGCTGTCGAAGAAGAGGAAGACCACCACGCCAAAGCTAAAAAGTTCAGACACAATTTTGCTACTAGGCCTAAAAAGCCTCTGAGGCGCTCAAAACTCCGCCCTAGGCCCACTCCCGATCTTAAGCTCATAAAATAGCCGCTGGCCTAAAAAAGGGCGGATTTTATAAAAGGCGGGGGCACCTCCGGCCCCTAACAGGGGCCGGAGTGGTGTCATATTATGCAGGATAAACGAAGAATAGTTGGAGGGTTTAACATGTTGACGCGATCCGAGTGGTCACGTCAGGGGAGAAATTTATGGCTAGCTTAATTAAAGCACGGCCTTGTAATATGATTATCAAAAAAACGTTAGCCTCTAGTAAAGGTTGCGCCCAAAAAAAAGCACAAGCCGAAAACACATTATGTCTTCGGCCTTCAGTTCTTCTGATTAGCTCGTATTTACCAAAACAGAGGTAATATACTAACGCAAGCAAGCACTAACACAAGTAAGCACTAGCAAAAGTACGGCCCTATAAAAAGTCCAACCTCCGTAAGGGCGCGCCCACGCGTTGGCTTATTGATAGTACAAATAGAGACATTTGTCAAGGGATTTTTTATTTTCCTTTTGGCTTTTTTGGTCATAACCTAAAAAGCTATTGTTGACCCTCGATAATACCATCAAGGAGCCTAACCTTTTTGGTGGTCACCCGGTCCAGAAAATCATGGTCGTGACTGACTATTAAAACCGGTAAAGTTGAATTGTTGATTATGGCTTCTAATCTGGCTACCGATTTCTCGTCTAAAAACGTGGTCGGTTCATCTAAAATTAAGAGCCTAGGCTTTAAGGCTAGAGCCGTCCCCAAAGCCACCAATTTTCTTTCGCCGCCCGAAAGACCGTAGGTAACCCTTGGCCCAAAGCCGCTGAGGCCTAGGCTATCTAAGACCTCTTTAACGATATCATCGGCTTGTTTTCTGCTCGCCCCTAAATTTAAGGGCCCAAAGGCTATGTCGTCAGCCACTGTCGGCGAAAATAGCTGATCGTTTGCGTCTTGGAAGACAAAGCCCAATTTGGGCCTGACCTCCCTAAAATCGGCCTCGGTTTTGCGCAATTTACCGAAAATCTCTACGGTCCCGGAAGTTGGCTTAAGTAAGCCCATGATGATGGAAAGAACCGTCGTCTTACCAGTGCCGTTAGCCCCAACTAATCCCAAGCGATGATCGGAGGTAACTTTAAGGTTTAAGCCCTTTAAGACCTCTGGCCGGTTATGGTAGTTGAAGCGCAAATTACATAAATCAATTAAAATTTCAGATGACATCAAGGATAACCACTAAAGCTGAAAGAATAAAAAAAACCAAAGCCACATAGCCGTCTAAGGCTCTTAGTTGGTATTGGCGGTCGAAAAAAAAACGCCCTTTGTAGCCCCGACACAGCATGGCCGCGTGGACCCTTTCGCCGCGATCTAGGCCTCTAACTAAGAGGATTCCGGCTAAGTTGGCGTAACTTCTGAGGCAGTGGATAGTTAGCTTGGGCACAAAGCCCCTGATCCTCATAGCCCAGACCAATCGCTCGAACTCCTCACCCACCACTCTTATGTAGCGGATCATCAAGGCCGTCATGGCCGTTAATTTCTCCGGGGCCCCCATGGCCCTAGCTGCGGCCATGAGATCAAACGTCGAGGTGGAAACGGTCATAGCCATGGCCCCGGCCGTAATCTCCAGGGCTTTAACAGTTAATATAAAGGTCAGCCTAAAGCCCTCGTTGGTCATCTTAAGCGGGCCTATGGCCAGTAACGTTTGGCCGGGGACGGAAAAAGAAAAGGGCACGACTAGCCAGACAAAGATCAAAAAGGAATTGATCAAAAAAAGGCGTTTAATAAATTTAGCCTTTTGATCGCAGCCGGCTAATACAACTAATATTATAGATCCCAAAAGCCCGGCCGCGAGGGCGCGTAGATCCCAGGAAAGGGCGATTATAACCGACCAGACAACCAAGATAATAACTTTGAGGCGCGGGTCAACCCTTGATAAGGCGCCCGATCCTGAGAGTTCAGAAGAATAACTCATAAAAGCTCGCTAGATGCTTGAAAAAAAATAAAGGCCGATAAAAATTTTTCTAAGCCTTAAGTTTTTCCATTGTACTCTTTCCCAAGGCTTCAATAAAGGTCCTGTTCATTTTCTGACAGACCCTGACAGACTAGTAATTTCCACTCCTTAGCCAACAAAGTGGCCGGCTTTTGACAATTTTTTAGGGATTTCGCTAGCATTGCCCTTTTAGTACTGGACATTTCGACTATTCTTTAGTAAAATCTTTCGGCCATCACACGCCAGCTTGGCGTAAGAAAGTCCAACCCTCTCAAACCCTTTGATTTGGTTGGTTTCCGAGCCCAGCTTGCTGAAAGTTTAGATCTCATGAGTGTTTTGATCACCTTGGTTGCGGCGATTCTTGATTGGATCATCGGCGACCCCCAAAGCTGGCCCCATCCAGTTCGATTTATCGGACGCTTAATAAGCGCTTTGGAGCGGCTAATTAGAAAAAACTTGCCGGATTCACCAGTTACTATGCTTCGGGCCGGCTGGGCTTTAGGACTTTTGGTCATCGCGACCTCAGGTTTTACGGCCTGGCTGTTGTTATTTGTTTCCAGTAAGTTATTTAGTTTTTTATGGCTAATCGTCTGTTTATATTTAACTTTCTCAGCAATATGCCTTAAGGACTTATTAAACCATGCTTGCCGCGTTGAATGTGCCTTAGCGTCTAGTGATTTAGTAAAGGCCCGCCAAGCCCTATCTTGGATAGTTGGACGGGACACTAGCTCCCTAGATGATGAGGCCATAAGACGGGCGGTAGTTGAAACACTAGCTGAAAACTTTAGTGACGGCTTAGTCGCCCCCATTATCTATCTTGCCATTGGCGGGCCAGTAATGGCTTGGATATACAAAGCCATAAACACATTAGATTCTATGGTTGGTTACAAAAACGATCTCTACCTCAATCTTGGCCGCTTTTCAGCCAAGCTTGACGACGTAGCTAACTATGGGCCTTCGAGACTAGCAGCCCTACTATTAGTTTTGGCCGCTAGAATCTGCCGGTTAGATCACCAAAAAGCCTGGCTTCTTTGGCGCACCCAAGGCCGGCTCCACCTTAGCCCCAATTCTGGCCAAACCGAAGCCGCCATGGCCGGAGCTCTGGGCGTTTTTTTAGGCGGCTCTTCTACTTACGGCGGAGCCACTGTGGCTAAACCCGTCATCGGTAGCGGCGGCGGCCAAACTACGGCCGCCAAAGTCCAAGAGGCCAGGCGGCTAGTTGTCGTCGGTACCTCTTTAGTAGTCTTCTTGGCTATAGCCATAGAAGTTATCATTTTACTTACTCTACAAACTCCCTTCGGTTGGGGGCTTGGCCTCTAACCCAAAAAATTACAATTTCCAAAGGATTCTTATGATTCAAATCGATCACGGCGGTCGGGTTTTTCAATACAGCCGTTCTCTAAACGTCAGCTGCCATGCGCTGACCGATTTTTCTGTTAACCTAAACCCCTTAGGCCAACCTCCGGAACTGGATGAATTTTTTAATTTGGCCACTCCCTTTATGCTTTTCTACCCCGAGCCTTATTCCGAAACCCTGGCCGACTATATTGAAGAGACCTTCCAGCTCGATAAAGGCGCCGTTTTAGTCGGATCTGGCTCCATGCCGATCATCTACAACATTCCAAGGGTTTTTAAACCCAAAAATACCGTCATCATCGGCCCAGCCTTCGCTGAATACGCTAGGGCCATTGAGATAGCCGAGCTTAAGCACGTTTACGTTCACGCGAAAGAAGAAGAAGAGTTTTTGGTTACCCCCGAACTCATCGAAGAAGCCTTAAAGCTTAAGCCCAACATGATCTTTATCGCTAACCCGGCCAATCCCACTGGAAGGCTGGTACCCAACGAGTCCTTAGAGATGCTCCTTGAGGCTTCCAATGACCCCAATGGGCCCATGGTGGTAATTGACGAGGCCTTCATGGGCTTTACGGTCAATGGTAACACAGCTGTCGATATGGTCAAAAATTACCCCAATATCATCGTCCTCCAATCGATGACCAAACTTTTTTCCGTGCCCGGCATTAGGTTAGGTTACGCCATTAGTAGTCCTAAAAATATTGCCGCCTTACTTGAGGCCACCGAACCTTGGCAGGTCAACACCTTAGCCCAGGTAGCCGGGAGATTTTTGCTAAAGGCCGAGGAATTTATCAAAAAAACGCCCAAGAAAACCACTACCCTAAGGCGTAAGCTCGTTAAAAACTTAGGCGTTATTCGCACTTATCCCTCGGACGCCAATTTTGTCCTGCTCAATTTTAAAAATGAGCGCCCTGGCTACTGCGAGGGTTTAATTGAACACCTCCTCGAAATGAACATCTTAGTTAGAAACGCCTCTAACATGCCCGGACTCGAAGGCGGCTATATTCGCTTGGCCGTCAAACCCGAGGCCGACATCAAAAAGCTCTTGCAAGGCATTGCTTCTTACTCTGACGAAGATTGAAATTGCCCCTAGATTTTGAGATCCATTGATCTAGCCTGTTTGGAGATAGGGAGATAGCTATGCCCGAACTGCCCGAAGCCGTGACCATGGCTACCGATTTAAACGCCCTCCTCTCTGGACAGACTATCGAGGATGTTTTAGTTAATTACGACCCTATAGTTGCTTCCGATAAATTGGCCTTTGGGCCTTTACTTATCGGGCAAAAAGTCGATAGCGTCAATAACATGGGCAAGTGGGTACGGTTTTGCTTAAACTCTGGTGGAGCAATGCTGGCCCACCTTAAGATGACCGGCCAATTTATCTTAGGGCCTTGGCCTGGATCCAAAACTGGCACCTGGCCAGCCCATGCCCACGCAGCCTTTAATTTTGGCCAAAAAGAGGCTCTTTTTTACCGCGACACCCGAAAATTTGGTCGGCTTAGGGCCTTTTCGGATGTTGGTTTGAAAGAATTTTTACTTGAGCTCGATCTGGGCCCAGACGCCAACAAGCTTGGGCCCGAAGAGTTCTTCCAAAGGTTACTACGTAAACCAAAAGGTAAGCTCAAGCAAATTCTTTTAGACCAAAGCGTGGTCGCAGGTTTTGGTAACATCTACTGCGACGAGGCCCTCTTTGCCGCATCAATATCCCCACATAGATCAATTTCCGAAATCACTCGAGATCAAGCTTACACTCTTCACGCCGAAACCCAGCGAATTTTAAATGAGGCAATTTTACTCAAGGGCTCAACCGTCAGAAGTTACCAAAGTTTAGGCGAGGACGGAACTTACCAGTCCCAACACAAGGTCTACGGTAAAGCCGGCCAGCCCTGCCCCCGCTGTCAAACCCCCTTGGTTCGCTCTTCTATTGGCGGCCGGACTACAGTTAGCTGCATTAATTGTCAAAAATGATTTTAATAAATCCCCAAAATCAAATTCAAGATTCTACACCCCAAGTTTATAGCGGCCTAGAGGTAGCTATAAACGACCATTTAGATACTTTAAAGGGTCGGCCCTTGGGCCTATTAGCCAACCAAGCTTCGGTCGATAGCCGCTATCAGCACGCTCTCGATCTTTTTGATAGCTTTCTTCCAGGCGCCATAAAAGCTGTTTTCTCCCCCCAACACGGTTGGGCCGGGGAAAAACAAGACAACATGATTGAGAGTTCTGACTCATTAACCCAAGATGGCCGCCCTCTTTACAGCCTCTACGGCCAAACGCGAAAGCCTAGCCCGGAGCAATTTAATGGTTTATCGGCTCTTCTAGTCGATCTGCCTGACGTAGGCGTCCGCGTCTACACCTTTGCCCAGACCCTTTTTTACGCCATGCAAACGGCCTCCGTTACCGGCACTGAGATTATCGTTTTAGATCGCCCCAATCCCATCGGCGGCCTCGCTATGGAGGGCAACATCTTAGACGACGACTGCCTCTCCTTCGTTGGTCTCCACCCCATCCCCATGCGCCACGGCCTAACCTTAGGGGAACTGGCCATCTTTATGGCCTCTAAAATGACCTCGCCCCCGCCCATAACTGTTATCCCCTGCCGGGGCTGGAGCCGCTGGATGTATTTTAAGGACACCAATTTACCATGGGTGCTGCCATCACCGAACCTACCCACCCCGGAAACGGCTATGATATACCCTGGCCAGGTCCTGTGGGAGGGCACTAACCTATCTGAAGGCCGGGGGACAACAAAGCCTTTCCATTTAGTCGGCGCGCCTTATATTGCGCCCCAGGTTTTAGCCGGCGAGCTTAAAAGCTTAGACCTCCCCGGGGTCGTCTTTCGGCCAACTTATTTTCAGCCTACATTTAATAAATGGGCCGGTCAGGTCTGCGGCGGCCTAGAAATCCACCCGACTTCTAGGGAAATGAAACCATATTTAACTTCACTATCAATTTTAGAGAAGGTTTTAAAGCTCTTTAATCAGGATTTTCGCCTTAAAGATCCGCCCTACGAGTACGAATGGCGCCGCCGGCCCATTGATCTTATTTTAGGCCGCAGAAGTATTTTTGACGATCTGGCCAAAGGCGTCTCAGCTCAGGAAATCTGCTCCAAATTTGATAAAGAACTTAAAACTTACCAAAAAACCGTCGAACAAATCTACCTCTACCACTAACAAAAAAGCCATAGAAAAAATCTACCTCTACCCAAAATAGAAAGCATACGGCCGAAATAGAAACCAAAAGCCTAATATAGAAATCATACGGCCAAAAAAAACATCAAAAAACCCCGGAAGCCAAGGGCTTCCGGGGTTTTTGGTTTTTTTGGTCTTATGCTTTTTTTACTACTTAACTTCCTCGAACTCGGCGTCGACCACATTGTCGTCGCCGCCAGGACCGCCGCCGCCATTGGGGGCGCCGCGCCCGACATCGGGGTCTTGACCGCTCTGCTGATGGGCTTGGCTGGCTTGGGCATACATCTGCTCGGCCAATTTGTGGCTGACCTGAGTTAAGGCCTTGGTCTTGGCCTCAATGGTCTCCTTATCGCCCTTATCCATAACGCCTTTGAGATCGGCCACCGCCGACTCCACCTGGCTGCGGGTCGTGGGATCGACTTTGTCGCCTAGATCGGCCAAGCTCTTTTCGGTGCTATAGATCAAGGTATCAGCCTGGTTTTTGAGCTCAACTAACTGCTTACGGGCTTTATCCTCTTCGGCGTGGATCTCAGCGTCCTTAATGAGCTTTTGGATTTCCTCTTCCGTTAAGCCTGAGGAAGCGGTTATCTTAATGGACTGCTCTTTACCGGTGCCTAAGTCTTTAGCTGAAACGTGGACAATGCCGTTAGCGTCGATATCGACGGTCACCTCGATTTGGGGTACGCCGCGAGGGGCCGGCGGAATTCCTACCAACTCGAAGCGGCCGAGGGTCTTATTGCCGCTAGCCATCTCGCGCTCGCCCTGGAGGACATGGATGGAGACAGCCGGCTGATTGTCGGTAGCCGTCGAGTAAATCTGGCTCCTCTTAGTGGGGATGGTGGTATTTTTCTCAATGAGCCTGGAGAAAACCTCGCCTTGAGTTTCGATACCTAATGATAGCGGGGTTACGTCCAAAAGCAAAACGTCTTTGACGTCGCCCTTTAAAACGCCGCCCTGAATAGCCGCGCCCACGGCCACGACCTCGTCGGGGTTAACGCCACGGTGGGGCTCTTGACCGAAGATCTTTTTGACTTCCTCAATCACCCTGGGCATGCGGGTCATGCCGCCGACCAAGATGACCTCGTTAATATCCTTGGCCGTAAGATTGGCGTCTTTTAAGGCTATCTGGCAGGGACCAACGACTTTGGCTACCAAGTCGTCTACCAAGCTCTCAAGCTTACTTCTAGTTAGCTTAATGTTTAAGTGTTTGGGCCCGGAGGCGTCAGCCGTAATAAAGGGCAGGTTGATGTCGGTCTCCATGGAGGTTGAAAGCTCCATCTTGGCCCTTTCCGCCGCTTCTTTGAGGCGCTGGAGGGCCATTTTGTCGTTTAAGAGATCTAGCCCGCTCTCCTTGCGGAACTCGGCGGCCAGCCAATCGATAATCTTTTTGTCAAAGTCTTCGCCGCCTAAAAAGGTGTCGCCATTGGTGCTTTTGACCTCAAAAACCCCATCGCCGATCTCCAAGATGGAGATATCAAAGGTGCCGCCGCCTAAGTCGAAGACGGCTATCTTTTGGTCGTTCTTTTTATCGAGGCCGTAAGCCAAAGCCGCTGCCGTGGGCTCATTTATGATCCTCATGACATTTAGGCCGGCTATCCGGCCAGCGTCCTTGGTGGCCTGCCTCTGGCTATCGTTAAAATAAGCTGGGACCGTGATGACAGCGTCGGTTACCGGTTCGCCTAGGTAGTTTTCCGCCGTCTGTTTCATCTTAGTTAAGACCATGGCCGATATTTCAGCTGGCGTGTAGACTTTACCCCGGACCTCAACGGCGGCGTCGCCGTTTTCGGCCTGGACAATGGAGTAAGGAACAACTTCCATGTCTTTTTTGACCTCAGGCGATCCAAATTTGCGGCCAATAAGTCTTTTGACGGCGTAAATTGTGGCGTCCGGATTGGTCACGGCCTGCCGTTTGGCCACCTGGCCGACCGGCCTTTCACCGGACTCGGTGAAGGCCACCACCGAAGGCGTGGTGCGATTACCTTCTGTGTTGGCAATGACCTTGGGGTCGCCGCCTTCCATCAGGGCCACGCAAGAGTTGGTGGTTCCTAAATCAATTCCTATTACCTTGGACATCGTTGTGTATCCTCCTAAAAAAATACTATAAATTAATGCTTTTTAAAGCATGTGGCTGATATAAAAATTAAACTGGATTTTTGACCACGATGACCTTAGCCGGCCTTATCAGGCGGTCGTGTAAGGTGTACCCCCTAGAGACGAGCCGGCAGATGCTCAAATCGGCTAGATTGGGATCGGGCTCCTGGCCAATGGCCTCCTGAAAGTAGGGGTTAAACTGTTGGCCCAGGACCACCGGGACCTCCCTTAAGCCGTGCTCGGAGAGCTTATCTAAGCAGCCCTTAAGGGTCATGTCCAAGCCTTCGGCTAAACTTCGGACAGAGGGATTTTCCCGGTCAGCGTAGTCTAAAGCCAGATAAAGATTGTCTAAAAAGGGCAGCATGTCGACTAGGACGCGCTCTGAAGCAAACTTTAAGATCTCGGCCTTCTCTTTTTGATATCTTCGGCGGGTATTGTCCAATTCGGCCATGGACCTAAGGTAGAGGTCCTCAAAGCGCTTGGCCTCATCCTGCCAGTCCGGGGGGCCGGCATCGACAATTGGCTCTTTAACTTGATCATCAGATAAAGTACCATCCAATTGTTCCGTAGCCCCTGGACCAACCTCGATAGCCTCAATGGCCTCGGCGGGGTCATTTTTCAAAGCATCGTCACCCATACAGACAATTTCTCCCTAAT
>JAITJB010000267.1 GCA_031279155.1 Deltaproteobacteria bacterium
GAGCTTATATTGGAGTTCGGCCCTCCGCTTTCTATGGCTGTTAGATCATCCGTCTTACCCGTCTTTTATGGCTGTTAGGCCATCGAGCTTATTTTGCTGTTAGCCCATCCTTCTTCAACTTCAGTTAAGCCTGAGGCTTATCACAAAACAAGAAACTACTAAGGGCTGAGGTAAGCGTAACGTAGCTTACCTCAGCCCTTAGTAGTCGATCAAAAAAAGTCCCTCGAAAAATCCTTCTAATCATCCATCGGAAAAATCCCTTGGAAACCGCTCGAATCGTTCCTCGATAAATCCCTCGAAACGTCCTTAGATAATTCCTCGACTAGCCCCTCGAACCGTCCTTAGATAATCCCTCGACTCGTTTCTCGAAGCTTTCCTAAAAGCCCCTCGAAACGTCATTCGACGACAAGTTGCCTTGGATTTTTGGTCTAAAAAATGGGGCCATCAGGCTATTAGGCCAGCCCCTCCAAATTGCCTGACCCATTACCGCCCTTAGTTTCGCCCTTAGAACCGCTATCGGCTTGCCTAAGTCCTGGAGCGAAGGCGTCACTTGCGACCTCTGGCGGGACACTGGAGGTCTCGGCCTGAGGGCTAGCCGGAGCCTGGCTAATCTGATTAGCCTGACTAACTTGACTAGCTTGACTGACCTCAGTGGGTTCTGTCTGGACCCAAGGCACAAAAGGTTTAACCGACTCAGAATCAGCTTTATTGTATTCTAAAAAGGCGTAGGCGCTATGGTTGTGGATGGATTCAAAATTTTCGGCAGCTATGGAAAACCAAACGTAATTGGGGTCGCTCATAAGCTTAACGGCCACTTCCCGGACCACGTCTTCGACAAAGCGGGGATTGTCGTAAGCGTTTTCGGTGACCTTTTTTTCGTCGGCTCTCTTTAGTAATGAATAGACCTCGCTCGAAGCTGAGCTCTCCACCAGGCGGATGAGATCTTCCATCCAAAAGAAGTGAGAGTAGCGGACCGTAACCCTAACCTCGCCCCTCTGATTGTGGGCGCCGTATTTACTGATCTCTCGCGAGCAGGGGCACAGTGTGGTCACCGGGACGATAACCGTGACGCTTAGGTCTTGGACCTGGCCAGATTTTCGGCCAGAAAGGACGCAGCCGTACTCCATTAAGCCTACGGCTCCGGTGACCGGAGCCGCCTTTTCCATAAAAAATGGAAAGCTCAGTTCCAGATGGGCCGCCGCCGCGTCTAGTTTGACCTGCATATCAGTTAAGATGTCGGGGATAATATTACTGGAAATACGGTGGCGGTACTCTGAGAGGATCTCGATAAACCGCGACATGTGGGTGCCCTTGTGATGATGGGGCAGTTCCACATACATGTTGACGGAGGCTACTGTCCTTTGTGAGCCGGTAGACCTGTCCTTAACGCTTATGGGGTAGCGGATATTCTTGACGCCGACCTGGTCGATTTTGATATTGCGGCTGTCAAATTGATTTTGCACGTCGACCATCTGGTCGTTTTTCTCGGGCTCGTCTATGGGACGCTCCTCGGCTGTTTTGTGGGAATTTTCGCTCATAATGGGCCCCAGAAAAAACCTCCGGCATGACCGGTGGGTTGGTATTCGGAATCAAGCCGCCTGAGGATATCGGCTCATACCTCGTCAAAAAACAAACTAGTGGCGACCAATTGATTACCCGCTTTACGCGCCAACACGCTCCGTGCTCCAAAGTCATAGATGACTTTTGGTAGGGCTCACCATCTAGGCATGACCGATGTCTTTTTTATTCTATCCATCGGACAAAAGGCCATCAAAAAAAGCCCCTAAAAATGACAAGTCAATTTATCGACAAATATTTTATCAACCTAATTCCCACCCTGTCAATCTCCCCAAAACATGGCGTGGTTTTGAGATCTTGGGTCGGTTAATTGGTAGTAGTATCAAGACCAATATCAAAAAGTCCCGGGTTTATCTCTATCTTGGCCTCGCTTCTGAGATTAGCTAACCATATTTCAAAGGCTTTCTCAGCCACCTCCCTCTCAAAGGCCGTCTTGGCCGCCGTAGCCAATTTTATGGGATCAGCCGGGCCAATGCTACCAATAACTTCAAAGACAGCTACGCTCCCCTGAAACTTAACCGGCTTAGTCAGGCGGGAGGGCTGATTTAAGGCTTCCTGAAATAAGCCTCTTAAGTTTAGCTCATTAAACATGGTGTAGGATTGGGGATCGAGGAGGTTTAGCATCATGGTATCGGTAATCATGACCGTGTAACCGGCTTCTTTGATCTGATTAGCTAACTGCCCCAAGGTGGCGTTGTTTTTGGCCGATTGTAATTTTTCTTCGACCTGAGGGGTATCTTGGGCCAAGAGGACCCTAACCCGGTAAACTGAAACTAACGCGTGATCTAAGAGAAACTTTCGCCAGAACTGACGCCAGAGGCGGCTATCGTAGCTACCGGTTTTGGCGGCGACTATTCTGACCATATTTTGAAGTAATAACCTCTGACCAATGGCCTCAGAGTATGATTTCATAGATTCCCCCCTAGGCGGCTGACAGGTGGCCTTGATGGGGGTTTCATTACAGCCCATGGAGTCGCGGTATTGTTGGATGTTTTGGTTAATATCTTCTTGGGTAATGACCACGCCGGCTTTTTGGGCGGCCTGGCGGATTAATTCTTCGTCAATAAGGCGATCGAGCTTGTTTCTAATGGACTGCTGAGTGTTACCGGCTGAGGGTACCACCGAAGGGCGCAGGCCAGCTGTTATGAGTTCGCCTAAGGTCTGGCGGTAGATAGGACGCCCGTTAACTAAGGCTACGGTCTCGGGATCCCACAGCTGACGCCGATAGTAGTTTTGAAAAGCCAAAACCACTAGACTTAGTAAGATAGCCAAAAGCATAGGCATAACCAGAAATTTTAGCTTTTTTATTTTCAATAACGCTCCTTTCAAAAAGACTTGGCTGATAGGCTTTAGCCCATCCAAACTTAACTCGATAGGCGTTAGTCCTATCTAAACTTATCTTGTTAGGCTTTAGGCTAGCCTTAGCCGCCTAGGTCGAGAGAGCGACCGGCTATGGAGGTTAGCTCGGGTTAGTTCGGCTAGTTCGACCGAGCTAACCTATCTTGCCTTCCTAATCAATCTTGCCTACCTAATCTATCTTGCCTTCCTAATCTACCTTGCCTACCTAATCTATCTTGCCTACCTAGCCGACCTAGCCGACCTAGGCGACCTAGGCAATCTTAAGAATATTTTATAACAATCGCTAGAAATTTACCACGTTAAGTCAATAGAAGGTCAGCATAAAAACGATTAACTCATTTTGTCGCCACTAGCGGCCTGCTGACAAGCAGCCATGCCGCCAATAAGCCAAGAAACTAAGAAGCTAAGAAGCTAAGAAGCCAAAGAGCCAAGGAGCCAAGGAGATAAACTGGCAAGCTATCAAACGGAAAATTGTCTACTCCATATTTTAGAGGCTAAAGTTAGCCTACCCTCTAGGCCATTATGGCGGGGGCGGTTAGCATGTCCGGCACGACGGCAAGCAAGACGACAGAAATGACGCCGTTTAAGTAGCGCTTCACTTAAAATCAGCCTTTACTAAATCGCGGTAATTTGCGAGCGCTCGCATAATGACATCCAAAGCTTACCTTTCTCACCTGAAACTGTACCATTTTCTTACGTTGGAGGTTTTGTTGATATTGGCAGCATTGGGCGCCTTGGAAACATTGGACACATCAGACGCATCGTACGCATTGTACGCATTGGAAGCCTGGAAGCTTCGGAAGCTTCGGATAGCTTCGGAAGCATCGGACGCATAGGAGAGCAAAATTTCCCGGCGCTACCAAAGCTCAATGCATCGGGTGGCCACACGCCTGACAAACTCAGCGTCATGTTCCACGAAGAGCATTGTCGGCTTTTGGGCCAAGATGACATTTTCAATTTGGACCCTAGAAAGCATGTCGATGTAATTGAGCGGCTCATCCCAGAGGTAAAGATGCGCCTCCTCGCCTAAACTTAGGGCCAGCACAACCTTTTTCTTCTGGCCATCGCTAAACGTTTCCGAATCTAGGTCAAAAAGCTCTTTGGGAAGATCGAGCTTATTTAGAATAGTAAAAAAAAGGCTCAAATCAGATCCGCGCGCTCTGGCCAAATCCTTTAAGCTCCCCGAAAGCCCGGAGGCGTCTTGGGGGATGAAGGATATTTTTAAGCTCTTAGGTGCGTACAACTCTCCATCATAGGAAATCCTCTCCCCTTTCAGTAATTTTAGTAAACTAGATTTACCGCTCCCGTTTTTGCCGACCAGGGCTACCCTCTCGCCCCGCCTAAGATTAAAGTCAAGAGGCCCGCAAACTATTTGGTTCCCTTACCTCAGGGAGAGACCTCGGACATCTAAGAGTTTTTCGCTATGCCACTTTAGCGGGCGCATCTTTAAGGGATCAGAACTCTCGGCGTTTTTTAGTAGCGTCTCTTTTTCCTCCAAAGCCTTTTGGCGGCGATTTTCGGCAGCTTTTGCCCTCTTCATCATTTTAGCCGACTTGTGCCCGATGTAGCCTCTATCCACCGGTCCAAATCCGGTTTTGGTTTTTTCCAAGCGATCTGACCAGTCGGCGGCCTGTCTTGCCGCCTTTTGCAGTTGGCGGGCTTCTTTTTGGAGGCGCTCATTGAGCTCACGCTCATATTGTTCCTCTTTGGCCTGCCGATCCAGCCACACGGAAACATTACCTCGGGTTAGCGTAATATCAGCTCGGTTGATGCTCAAAGTGTGATCGGTAGAGGCGTCTAGAATCTCGCGATCGTGAGAAACTAAGATAAAGCCTTTTTTCCCGCTTAGATATCTACCTAGCTGCCGCCTTCCCTGGGCGTCCATGTGATTTGTGGGTTCATCTATCAAAAGAAAGCGATCGTCACCAGCAAAAAGCGCGGCCAAGAGGACTTTGGCGCGCTCTCCCGGGCTTAGCGTGGAAAT
>JAITJB010000296.1 GCA_031279155.1 Deltaproteobacteria bacterium
AATACCCATTCTTTTCTCTCATCCTTCCCATCTCTCTCATCAATCTTATCCCTCCCACCCTCCCAGGCCTTCCAGGCCTTCCATCCCTCTCATGCCTCTCATGACTCCCTCACGCTCTATCGCGCCCAAATCGGGCTCGTAAGCGAAAGACGGCCAGAAAGATAGCCCCAAGGTTGCGCCTAAAAAAGGCCCTAAATTGATTGAGCCAAACTAACGGTCAGCCGCCAAGGTAGATGATTGGTATTTTCTATCTGGACCATATAAACGAGAGGTGTTATACTTTTCGTAAAATTTCCGGATTGTTTCCGGAGAGGTTTTTTCGGCAGTGTCGGACCCCGGTCGGGACCGGTCTCGACCGCAGCCCTTTGGGGCCGTTGGGGGGGTTGCGTTTGTCGGTTGTCAAGGTCGGTTTCAACCGGGCTTGTCTAAGTTGCTTTTTTTTTCAAGGTGGACAAAATGCCTCTGGGTACCGGACAAACCGTTCTAATAGTCGATGATTCACCGGTCATGCGGCAGATGCTCGTGAAAATTTTCGAAAATGAGGGCTTCAAGGTAGTTGGTCAAGCTGCGGACGGCGAAGAAGCCCTGACCCTATTTGAAGAGCTCAGACCGGAAATTACTACCCTTGACATCGTCATGCCCAAAATCCGGGGCACCGAGGTCTTGGAGACCATAATGAGTAAACATCCTAAAAGCAACATAATAATGGCTTCATCGGTATCTGATGCCAGAACAGTTATGCATTGCCTTAAAATAGGAGCTAAACAGTATATTATCAAGCCATATGATGAGGACAAAGTCATGACTGCCGTCAAGAAGGCTTTGGACCTTTGAAACGATGTTTTATGAAGTGCCATAACAAACGGTCGGTCCTTCGCCTTTGGTGGAGGTGTTCCAATGTCCGTCAGTTTGCGATCGGGTGGTTTTTAGAAAGGCCGCCGGTTAAAGATCGCGGAGGGAGTAAATGAGCACTACCGACGAAAACCTGGCTGAATTATTCGAACAATATAAAGATGAGGTTCGCGAGACCATCGGGACGCTGGACAACGAGCTGGTGGCCATTGAGCAGGATCCGACCTCTAGCGAGACCATCTTTTCTTTGTTTAGACATATGCATTCTCTTAAAGGTTCCTCGAAGATGTTTAATGTTGACAATATTGCCAATATCGCGCATCGTCTCGAGGACCTTATGTCGATGATCGATAAAAATAACTCAATATTATCTAAATTTCCAAAAATCATCGATTTATTATTTAAAGGCAATGACATATTCCGGGATATTATCGCTAAGTTAGAAGAAGATATCTCCTACACCACCATGACCGTGGATCACATGGCCTTTGTCGGCGAGATCCAGGCCCAGATCGATAAGATAAACCGCCGCGACTCCCAGCTCCTCGACGCCGCCCGCAAACTGGTAGACGATCTAGAGGCCATTTTGCCGACCTTAGAGGAGACCGAGGCCGATAACCTCAGAAAAGACATCGCCGAAGTCACCAACGGCTTAGCCTTAGCCACCTTAGAAGAGGAAGGCTCTAGCCAGATACGCTTTAACTATAACGGCGTTGATCTGACCGAAGACGTGCGGACCATGGAGGAAATCCTTACCAAGTTCCACGAGGGTAAGGCCACCAATGAGGATGGTCAGAAATTTTTGGAGGCGGCCAACAAGCTCTACAATAGCTTAGCCGAAGTGGCTACCGAAGACGCCATGAACCTCATCGCCGAGTTGGGCGATGGTTTGACCTTGTTTACCGAGCGGCAGCTGGACATGGACCAGATGATGGTCGAATTTTTCGCGGCCATGCTCAAAGAACTTAAGGAAAAGTTTCACGTTGAGGTTGAAACCCCGGCCGTTAAGACCTCAGGCGCCGCCAAATCTAGCTCAGGCGCCGTCAAAGAGCCGCAAGTAAAAACCATCAGAGTCGATGTATCTAAGATAGATTTATTTTTAGAGTCCGTTGGTAAGCTCATTACTAAGAGCGAGATACTTAACCACCTCCAGTTTTCCTTCCGTCAGGCCGGCATCGATACTGGTCTACTTAGGGATTTTTCCACTGTCTCTAGAACCATCTCCAATGACATCGTAAATCTTCAGCGCTCGATCATGGAAGTTCGTCAGGTGGAGATGAACAACATCCTCAAAAAGTTTCCCCGCCTGGTCCGCGATATCACCCATAAGATCGGTAAAGAAGCTGAGATGGTTATTACCGGCGAGCGGGTGCCCATCGATAAGAGCCTGTTAGATGATGTTGAGCAGGCCATGGTCCACATTGTCCGAAATGCCGTTGACCACGGCTTAGAAACGCCAGACGAAAGGGTGGCCAAAGGAAAACCCAAGCGAGGTACGGTCAGCATCTCAGTTACGCCCGAAGAAGCTTCTATTTTTATCGAGGTCTCTGACGACGGCCGGGGCTTAGATCTAGCTAAGATCAAGACCAAAGCCGTGGAGAGGGGCGTTATCTCAGAAGATCAAGTAAGTACTATTGGCGACAAAGAGGCGGAGATGCTTATTTTTAATAGCGGGCTCTCCACCAAGGATCAGGCTACCGATCTGTCCGGACGCGGCGTGGGCATGGACGTGGTCATGACCAACCTAAAAAAATGGAACGGCGAGGTTATTATCGATAACCGGCCCGGGCATGGATTATCGGTTGGCTTAAGGCTACCTATCACCAATACTTTACTAACTAAGGAAGCCATCTTACTTAGGGTTGGTAGTTCGACTTTTTGTCTGCCCTTGGAATTTGTCAATGAGATAGTGACCGTTCCCCATGACGCCGTTCACCACCACAAAGATGGGGCCATTTTCCGGCACCGCGATATGGTCATCTCGGTTATCGATCTCGATTCCCTATTGGGTTTATCTCAAGAAGATAGTTTTCAAGCGCCTCTCGATAGTAGCGAGGGCTCAGTTGTAGCCAAAGGTAGCCAGATCTTTGTCATCTTACGGGGTAAGACCGATTCCAGGCAGTCCATTCGGGCCGATGAGATCTTAGGCCAGCAAAAGATAGTCATAAAAGAGTTTGAGCTAGAGACCTTCCGGCGTTTGCCCTATTTTAACGGCTTAACCCTTCTAGGTGATGGCCGGGTGGTCTTGATTTTAGACTCAGAAAAGCTCTTAGACTCTTAAAACCGGTATAAGCTTAGTTTTAAAGGCCAGCCCCTCCCAATGAAAAGCTAAGCAAAGATAAGCTTAGCTAGCCTGAGGAAAAACTTGGCCCGCCCCGGCAAACCTAGGAAAACACCAGACGGCTGACAACTGTCATCGATATATGGTAGCTATATATCTTCGTTAGTCCAGATTTTGTGGATTTTCCCTTAGCAAAGAAATTAATTTTTCTACTTCACAATAAAGTTTGACTCCCAAAACCGGATAAAGTAGAATAAGTATGTTATTGGTCTTGGGCGGGGCGATGGCCGTCGCTATTGGCCGGACCATCAAATAGGCTGTCCGTAAATTTGGAGGATCAGATGATGAGAGTACTGTCTATTTTGGCTATCTCGGCTATCTTGTCGCTAGTTGGGCTAGTTTCATGGTCCAGCTCGGCTCTGGCTCAGAACACCGGCACGGGCGACTTCCAGTTTAACGAGCTCGATTTCGACCGCCAGGGTGCGGCGTCCCCGGGTCAGCCTGGCGTCGATAATCTCATAGATCTATTTACCGACCAGCCCAACGCCCCGGCTCCGGCCACCCAGGCTCCTTCGGCCAACTCCATTCAAAACCTCCCCGGAGAGCCGAGCCCGGTTTCGGTGCCTGCGGCCCAAGGTGAGGCTAAGATAGAAGTTTCCGGCCCCAAGCCGGCGCCCGCCGCTCCGACCGCCGCCCCGGTTTCAGCTCCGGAGCCGCCCAAGAGGATCCTCGAAGGCAATCAGTGGTACTGGGCGACTCAGGCCTGGCGGTTAGCCCCTAGCGGCGGCAGCTGCTCATCCTACGCTAGCCATCGGTTAGTCTTAAACGTCCGCTGCATATCTAACATCGCGCCCTAAATAGCTTAGATAATTTAGAAATTTAGATAGTATAGGCTCTTTTCCAAAGACCTATTCCATCTTTTATGGCCTCGTAGTTTTTGGCGGCTGACCGACTCTTCTTTGAGGTGGTGCCGCCTTTTCTATCCAGCCTTATGGCTTAGCCTTTTCGAGGTAATATGATTGACGCTGAAAAGTCTCCCCATTGGGAGTTAGACCGGCTATACGTCCGGGAATCAGAGGCCCTAAATAGGGATCTGAAGTCTTTAGACGACATGAGCCAAGCCTTTAAGGGCCATCGGGCCCGCCTAATGGAAAAAACGCCTGTAACTATAGAAGAATTCGGAAAGATAATCAAAGAGTTCGACGCCATGACCGTTTTAGGTCAGAGGATATCAGCCTTTGCCCAATTAAGTTTTGCCTCCGATACCTCAGATCAAAAGGCCTTAGCCTTTTTGGCTAAGGTCGATGAGATAATGGCCAAGCTCTTTAACGAGACTCTTTTTTTTGAACTCTGGTGGAAAGATCTGCCGGATGGCGAGGCTTTGCCTTTAGTTGAGGCCTTTAGCCAATACGCCTATTTTCTTTCTAGGCTAAGGGCTTTTAGAAAGCACACTTTGAGCGAGCCGGAGGAAAAGGTTATTAATTTAAAAGATTTAACCGGCTCAGAATCGATGATCAAGCTCTATGACACCATCACCAACGCCTTCCGCTACGAAAGCCCCGACGCTAGCGCCCCTTTAGATCGCCTTTTAACCCGAGAAGAACTGACCGTTTTTTTCCGCAGCCATATCCCCGAACTAAGGGCCAAAGCCTACCAAGAGCTCTACCGCATTTACAGCCGGGATGCTAACGTCTTAGGTCAGATTTATTTGGTCTTGGTCCGCGACTGGCACACGGAAAATGTCGATCTGAGAAAATACCCGAGCCCCCGCTCGGTCCGCGATAAGTCCAATGATATCGCCTTTGAGACCGTAGATAGCCTCTTGAAGGTCTGCCGCACCAAGGGCCCGGAGGTCTTTGGCCGTTATTTTAAGAAAAAGGCTCAGCATTTGGGCTTAAAAACCCTAAGACGCTACGATCTTTACGCCCCATTACTTCCGCCAGAAGAAAAATACACCTTCAGCCAAGGCTTAGCTGAGGTGGAAGCGGCTTTTAAGGCCTTTGATCCTCGTTTTGCGTCTCTGGCCATGCAAATCCCAAAAGAAGCCCACCTGAGCGCCGAAATCCGGCCCGGTAAGCAGAGCGGGGCTTTTTGCGCTTCCACTGTTCCCGGCGAAGTCCCTTTTGTCTTAATGAGCTATAACGGTAACCGCCAAGATCTCTTCACCTTAGCTCACGAGCTCGGACACGCTGTCCACTCGCTTTTAGCCAGCCACTTAAATATCTTTAACTTTCATAGCGCTCTCCCCATGGCTGAGACGGCCTCCACCATGGCCGAAATGCTCTTGGCCAGTTACCTTAAAAAAAAGGCCGTCTCAAAAGAGACTATCGACGATCTAAACTTCCACCTCCTCGAT
>JAITJB010000299.1 GCA_031279155.1 Deltaproteobacteria bacterium
GCCGGCACGCCTTTACCGGAGACATCGCCGATGATTAGGGCCAGTCTTCCGTCAGAGGCGGTGAAGGTGTCATAAAGGTCGCCGCCGACCTCTTTGGCCGGCTCTAAAACATAGGCCACCTCAAGGCCTTCGGGGGGATTGGCTTCGCCGGGGGGCGGCAAGATGCCTAACTGGATGTTTCTGGCTGCCGCTAGTTCCCCATCTAACCGCTCGCGGGCCTTGTTGGCCGCAAGTAGCGCCTTAACATTAGTGACTATGGTCCGGCACATGGTATCGAAGGAAGCTTCTAAGGAGCCGATCTCCTCCTTGGGCCGGGCTTTTGGGCGGCTTTGGAAGAAGTCAGCCGCCTCAGGCGAGGAGAAGTCGAGCCTGGAGGCCTCGTTGGCCTTTCTGGCTAAGGCGGAGATGGGGTCCGAGAGCTTGCGGCCAGCCGAAGACGATAGGCAGTAAGCCACCAAGGCCCCCAAAATAGCGTAAATAAGAAGCTTATGGGCCATCTGCTTGACCGGCTCGGTTACAACTGACCTAGGTACTAAGAGGAGTAAGTACCAATCTAGAGAGCTAAAATGCTCGATTCGGGCGATAATGGGCCCGGTGGCCTCACTAAATTCCACCTCAACCTCTAGCGGGCCCTCAAGGGCCGCCCTCTCCAGTAACTCCGGGGTCAGCGGGTCTAGATCCGGGACCGGGCCCTTAGAGGCTAGAATAGTTCGGCTGCGGTCCATGAGCACCGTTGAGGCGTCTGGCGGGAGATCGACATCGTGGAAGCGGTCGGAGAGCTGGCGGACGATGTTTTGAGCGCTGAGATCGGCCTGAAGCCGGGCTTTTTCTAGGCTCGATAGGCTGACCGTAAAAGAGGCGCCGCCGGGCTCTGGCCTTAAGAGGGCTAAAAGCGTTATCTGGTCGGCTGAGCTACCGTCATTTGATTCAATAATGACAAAGTCCCCTTCAGGTGAGACGCGACCTAAGGCCATCTTTTCAACCAGAGATTGCCCGGTGATATCCCTAACCGTCCCCCAATCCAAAAGGCCCAGCGAGTCTGGCGCCCCTTCGCCTAAGGGGCGGCCTTGGGGGTCGAGCCTAAAGATAAAGACGCCGGATCGCCGAAACTGGGCTAACTGTCCGTCTAATATCCTGTCGGCTTCCTCGGGTTTGAGGGAGTTTAAGTCGGCTGATAGTTTACTTATGAGAAGATCGGCCTCCCTTAGGACCGTTTTTTGATTTCTGGCTAGCTCCACCTGGCTGGAAATGTAGCTCAGATAGCTTTCCTGGAGGACGTTTACGACCAGGGCGCCTATTAGGCGAAAGTCACCCTTGGCTTCCTCCTGGGCGCTCTGCGAGAACCATGGTAGCGAGTAGGCGGCAAAGGGGCCTAAGGCTAAGACCACGGCCAAGATGACCAAGATATTTAATTTAGATCTGATACTCATTATTTTAAACCACGAGCCAGGCCGGGACCGATCCTGGCCAGTCTCTTTCTGAGGCCCTCCCTAGATAATCCTAAATCCTTGGCCGCCCTTGTCTTGTTGCCGTCGTGGAGAGCTAAGGTCTCGATGACGGCCCGATCGGAGATGGATTTTAGAAGTTTATCCGGTGGGGCCGGAGGTGTTGACGAGCTATCTCCCTTATGGGGCCGCAGGGGGGAGCTATTGGGGGATTGAGTGGAAGGGCTGGAAGCAAAAGAACTGGAAGCGGCCAGTGCCTTTAGTTTTTCAGATAGATCTTGGGGTTTTATCTCTGTCCCGGCGGCTAAGGCGGTGACCCGCTCCATTTCGTTGGCCAGTTCTCTGATGTTGCCAGGCCAATCGTAGGCCATGAGGATATCTTTGACCTCATCGCTTATGGTTAATTCCGGTCGGTTGAGGCGGATGGCCTGAATTTTAAGAAAGTGCTTAGCCAGTAACAAAATATCGGATCCGCGCGTATTTAGCGCCGGGAGCTTTAGTTCTACGACGTTTAGGCGATACCATAGGTCTTCACGAAAGAGTTTGGCTTTAACTTTGGCGGCCAGATCGGCGTTGGTGGCCGAAATTATGTGAAGATCGACTTCCTTTGAGGTCCTAGCTCCCACCCTGCGCACCCGGCGCTCTTCTAAGACCCTTAGGAGCTTAACTTGACAGGCCAAACTCATGTCGCCGACCTCATCTAAGAAGAGCGTTCCCTTATCGGCGACCTCAATTAAGCCTGGCCGGCGGTCAACGCCGGTAGCTACGCCCTTTTCGATGCCGAACATCTCGCTCTCAAATAAGGCCTCCGGGATGGCCGAGCAGTTTACGGCCACAAAATCGCCGCCCCGGCGGGGGGAGTTAAAAAATATGAACTTGGCTAAGGCCTCCTTGCCGCTCCCGGTTGGGCCCAAGATCATGGTATTGATGGGGTAGCGAGAGACGGCTTGGGCTTTTTCGACAACTTCCAGTAAAGCCTGGCATTGGCCCAAGATGGGATCTTGGCCAAGGGTTCCGGCAAGCGATCCTTGCTTTAAGGGGCGATTTAGGGGTGACTTTTGGCTAGAACTATCAACATTACTTCCTTGACTCTTAAGACTTTCCATTAGATCGTCTAGCTCAACTGAGCGGGCCTCAAGTCTAACTAGCATCAGGCCAAAGGCCTCGGCTAAGCGGGCTAAGCGAGGAGAACCCAACAAGGGGTTAGTCAGCCGGTATAAGGCTTCCTCGCTGGAGGGCCGGCACCAGGCTAAATCGTCACAAAGGGAGATTAGGCTTTCCAGAAACCTATCTTCTTCAGATTCCGTCTTCACCTTACCCTTACTTTCCGCTAGAGCCATCTAAGGTTTTTAGCCAACGCAAGACTTCGGCCACCGGAGCTATGAGATCTTTTGGGATGTAGGAGTTCTCGGTGGTGTTTTCAAAGAGATCTCTAGCCAAAGGCGCCTCCCTAAGTATTGGTACGCCAGCTCTCTTGGCTTCTTCAATCATCCTAAGGGCCAATTCGCCCTCGCCTTTGGCTAAAACAACGGGCAACGGCGTACGGCCCTCTTCGTAGTCTAGGGCCACCGCGTAGTGGGTGGGGTTAGTGACCAAAACCTTGGCTCTGGCTACAGAGCGCGTAGCCGATTGTGAGGCCATCTCATTGTGGAGCTGACGGCGTTTGCTCTTAATTAAGGGATCGCCCTCCATCTCCTTATATTCTCGTTTGACTTCATCTTTGGTCATCATGTTGTCCTTGGTATATTTAAAACGCTGCCAAACGTAATCGATGGCGGCCAGTACGGAAAAAGCCGAAGCTGTCCACAAAACTAAAGTGGTAACCGTCGATCCAAAAAAAGAAGCCAGGCCGTCAGCGGTGGTCAAAGGCAGCATAGATAGTAGCTTCCAGTTGGAGCTTAGAAGCTTATAGACCACGGACCCCAAGACAGTAATTTTAACGATGTTTTTTATCAGCTCAAAGAGGTTATTTTTACTAAAGGTCTTTTTAAACCACTTCGCTGGCGAGAGGTTTTCCAGCTTGGGTTGGGCGGCCTTAAAGGAAATGAGGACCCCGACCTGAATGAGATTTCCGACTAAAGAAGCGACCACCACGATGGGGATTAGTGGCCCTAGGATGCTTAAAAGGCAGTTACCGACGGCCGAAATGGCCAAGCCAAAGGCCTCGTCATAAGGCCGCCAGGCTAGATCAAAAACGATATTAAACGTAACTTGGAGTTTAGTTCCAATATACTCGCCTCTGACAATTAAATACAGCGCCAAACTCATGACCACCGAAGCCGCCGGGACTTCGTTGCTTTTGGCCACCTGGCCTTTATCCCGGGCGTCTCGGAGCCTTTTTGGGGTAGGTTGTTCGGTCTTCTCGCCGCTCATAAATTATCTCTGGAATTATCTCTGGATTTATCTCGGAAATTATCTCTGGAATTATCTCTAGTTATCTCTAGTTATCTCTGCAGCCAAACAAGCCTTTTAAGCTAGCGGACGCCGGTCAGGCCCCAGAGTTGGTGAAACATGGTCTGAAAGAGTTGGGGGCTTAAGCCCAATAAGGTGACATAGTAGGCAACTAAAATAAACATTGTCAGCCCGCTTTTAATGGGCATGGATAAGATGTAGACATTTAGCTGAGAGGCAAAGCGGTTAACTAGGCCCAAGGAAACGTCGGTTAGAAGTGAAGAAGCAACAATCGGGCCAGCTAAGAGAAGGGTTTGGAGCATGAGCCAATCGACTAAGGAGACAAAAAACAAGGGCCCGGCCGGGGAATCTAAGGCCGGCGAAAACGAGGCCAAGGGCCAGACGGCGTAAGAAGTCCAAAGGAGCTTAAGGAAGGCCAAAAACCCGCCGCCTAAAAAGAAGACCACGGCCACCCCCTGGAAGATAAACGAGCCCAAAAGCGAGGTCTCTTCGCCCGAAAGCGGATCGGGGCCGGAAGCCATGGAAGCGCCCCTTTGGTTATCCATCAGAAAGCCGGCGCTCTGAACGGTCCAAAAGACTATGCCTGAGACATAGCCGATAGCCAGCCCCAATACGACCTCTTTGATGGCAATGGCCGCGTACATGGGCCAGCTGTAGCCGGCGGCCTCGAGAATCTTAAGCTCACCCATCAAGGCCGGGGCCGGGAGCATAAATAGAGCTCCGGTTATGGCAATCTTGGTTCGGCCGCCCAAGGCCTCGCCGCTAAACAAGGGGTTGATGGTCAGGGCTGTGCCAATTCTAGGCAAACCCAAGATCAAAAGTAAGGCCAGCTTCTCTAAGCCAACCTCCGATAGCCAGTTGATGAAATCCATCGGTTAGATAAGCCTCAGAGAAGATGGAAGCTATCGAAAACGTCACGGGCAAAGTTTAAAAGCTCAGCTGAGATCCAGGGCGAGGCCACGAAAAGAGCTATTGAAACGGCGATGAGCTTAATTCCGAAGCTTAAGGTCTGCTCTTGCAGTTGGGTGATGGCCTGAAATAGGCTCAGTCCTAAGCCGACTATCGAGGCCACCATGATCGGCGGCAGCGATAGCATTAAGACTAAATACATGGCCTTAGTAGTAAAATTTAAGGCATCAGGATCCATTTTTGGCCTACTTTCTATTTACTGCCTTTAGGGCTACATGGCCCTTTTTTGGCGCTAGTATTTGCTATAGGAATTTTAGGATTTTCAATTTGTAAAGTTCTTTTTTCAACTTCGAAAGGGGCATTCAAGATTTAATTGATTATTATTCTTTTTATTTATTGTTCAATTTTTTGATTATGCTAATTTTTTATATTATATCTAAATTATGTATGCATATGGTAGATTATAGACGGCGTTTCTATGTCTAAACCACCAATTTTATTTGAAATCGTGTTGTAAATTATTAAGGTTTTTCTCTGGCAACTCGAGCATTAATATGTAAATTAGCTTCCATTAAAGATCTGAT
>JAITJB010000005.1 GCA_031279155.1 Deltaproteobacteria bacterium
AGATTTCAGCGTCAGTTGAGGCTATGATGAATTTTTCGATATCTATTTCCATAGATCCAAAGCGCAGGGCTTGGAAGGCGTAATCAGCTCCGCAGTTCTCAAATATCTCGCTGAGCCAAAAATCGCCGTAAAGGGGGAAGATGCGGTTATTATAATAAATACCCCAACTTATTTTGGGTCGATGTAATGGTTTAACGGCCTCCTTTATGCTAGTTAAGGTACTTTCAAGCTCTTCTACCAGCTCTCTCGCCTTCTGTTCGCGCCCCACCAGAGCCCCAATAAACTCAAATAGCCTTAAGCGGTTGGCTAGATCGTTATCGAGGTTATTGTAGGTAACGGCCACCGGAAAGCCCAAGGATTCCATGTTGGCGGCTATCTCCATATTGGAGCTCAAAACTATGTCCGGCTTAAGGCCCCTTATGATCTCCATATCTAAGGCGTTCCATAAGCCAATAAATTGCACGGCCCCGGACTTATAAGCCTCGATAACCTCTGGTAAGTGCCAATCCTCTAAGATATCGTCGTTTCCGACCATGGTCTCAAGTTTTCCTAAAGCAAGTAATATGCCGGGATCGTAGCCACCCGAAGCTACTACCACCCTTTGGACAGGCACCTCGATTACCCTGGTAGATTTAAAGCCCTTAGGAGCTTCTTTACTTCCCTTAGGGATCAGAGCTAAGGCTCTACCAGCCGAATCATAGGCCTCTAGGTAGCCGTCATAGGCCGTAAGCTGATAGCTTGGCGGCCTATTTTTCTCAAAATCGCTCCCACAGCCAAATAGAAAAACAAGTAAAACCAAGACAAGCAGCCGCTTTGAAGGCGGGCAGGCAAAAAGTGGCAAAAAA
This sequence comes from Deltaproteobacteria bacterium, assembly GCA_031279155.1. GTDB lineage: Bacteria > Desulfobacterota > Desulfarculia > Adiutricales > Adiutricaceae > JAISWF01. Next base: position 846 of record JAITJB010000005.1, read on the forward strand.
AGACTTCTGACTCTAGCCATTTTTAGGCCTCTTGTTTTTAGGCGTCTTGGGCGATCTGGCCTAAGCCGGCCCGGCGGCGGTAATCGTCCATTTTTTGGCGCCATTTGGTTATCTGGGAGCTAGTGATGATATCAACGGCGCCCCCTTGAAGATCGCCGCCAAAGGTTTCCGTCCCCTCCTCTAAGACGCCCTCAAGGGCCAGATACCTCTCCTTAAGGCTTATGATGAGATCGGGATCTGGCTGCCAAAGGCCGCGAGACTCGGCCTCAAGGAGCCTGCGGCCTATCTCCTCTAAGGCCCAGGGGTTATTTTTTTCAAAAAATTCTCTGACCTTCTCGTCTAAGAAGAAAGACCGAACCAAGCCGTCAAAAGAAGCCCCGTCGACCTCACCTGTGGTGGCTGACCAGCCAAAAGCGTTGGTTACTCTCCTTGAGATCTCAGCCGCCCCTTTATGGCCGTGCTTGATCATGTTTTCAACCCAATGAGGATTTAAGAGCCTAGTCTGAAAACAGCGGTTGATCTCCGCCGATAAGGTCCTGATAACCGGGGCCCCGGTCTCTCTGGTGTCAGCGACATAACTTTTGACTTTTCGCTTCTGAAAATACCCGGCGGCTTGGGCTAAGCCGCCCTGGGCCCCAAAAAACCCGCCGCAGCCTAAGAAGTCTTGGTGATCGTCGTGGACATTGAGCATGTTAAGATCCACTTTGCCCAACTGCCGCTCAAATAAATCCGGCGCAGCCAGCCCATAAGAGTCAGATCCGTAGGCGTAGGAGTGATGGTGGACAAATATCTCAGCTAGATCGGCCTCAGTCTCCCAGGCCGAAGCCATGACGGCTAAGTATGTGCCGCTCTCAAAAGATCCCGGAGCCTGGCTAAAGACCCTCGAGGTGGCCCGGCGCCAGGCTGACTGATAAAGTTTGGCCCGGGAAGAATCAGAAGAATCTAAAGTTTCTCCTATATCGGGATTATTTTTTTGATCTATTTTTAGAGCTTCTAAGGATCTGGCCCGGACGTAGTTTAATTCCGCCGGTTCATCGAGCTCAGCTACCAGCTTAACGCCGCGGTCGAGGTACTCGTAAGAAGCCCGGAAGCAATCGCGGATGATGCCGCTCATGCGGCAGGTAACGTCGATCCTAGGCCTTTTAAGTTCCTCTAAGGGGATAACCTCAAAGCCCGAGACTAAGCCCGCCGCGTCCCAGGCGGGTCTTAAGCCCATCAAGAAAAGCATCTGGGCGAAGACCTCCCCATCGGCTTGGAGGAGATCGGAACTTATCCAAAAAAAGGCTATGTTTTTTGGGTAGCGCCCTTCTTCGGCCAAAAACTTATCCACCGAAGCTTGGGCCAGGCGGCGCCCGACTTCGGCGGCCGCCCTGGTGGGGACGCGCCTAGGGTCACGGGAGTAGAAGTTGCGGCCGGTAGGGACGACCCTATCAAAACCCCGGTCGAGTAAGCCCGAAGGACCGGGGCTGACAAAGCCGGCAGCTAGACTATCCGCTAATGCTCCTAACTCATCGGAGGATTCAAGCCTGGCTTTTAAATTTAGAGCCCGCTCTTCGATGGCCCTTAAGTCGAGGATGTTGGGAGAAGATCTAGTAGCTTCAAGCACCGGGTCGCATGTTAATTCCGAAAGTGGTGCAAGCGCTCCTCCTCCGAGAGACTCACCTAAACCCTGGGCCAAAGATATGCCTTTAAAAAACCCGGCCATAAGTTTTCCGGCTTCTATCTCAATTATTGAGCTCACCTCTAAGGCCGTCAGACGGCGGCCAGCGCCTTTAAGTTCTAAGTCAGGATTATTTAAGAGGGCCGAAAAATCTAGCCCCAAAGCCTTAGCCATAAGAGATCTAAGGGGGAGCTTATCGTTACTACCAAAGCGCAGGGCGCTAGAAACTAGCTTATCTAAGCTTTCATCTTGGGGATTTTGGCCGTAAATGTGGAGCCCCTCTTCGACTAAGCTCCCTTCGATAGTTAGTAAAATTGACTTTAGAGATCTAACCCTCTGAGCGTAGCCCTCTGAGATGGGCGGCAGATCTCTTGCCATGGGGGATACTTTTAGCTTGTCCTCAATTAGATCTTCTAAAGCCTTACGGCGCTCGCCCGACTCAGAGCGCTCCCACTGACCTATTAAATCGTAGAGCTCGGCGGCTTCAGAGTTTAGGTTGGCTCTGGTCATGACCGTTTGGAGGTGATCGATTAAAGTAGCGTACGAGCGCCTCTTAGCCATTAAGCCATCAGCCGTTACCGCGCAGTTATAAATATAAAGATGCGGCATTGTGCCCAAAGCTAAATCCGGCAGACAGGCTTCAGATAAACCCAAGCTTTTGCCGGGTAAATACTCGAGATTTCCATGGGTGCCCACGTGGATAAGGGCGTGGGCCCCAAAGCCTAAAATTCGATCTGACAAATAGCGGTAAGTTGCCAGGTATTGGTGGGGCGGGGGGATAGTGGGATCGTGGAGAATGCGGCAGACCCTTCCGTCACAGCGGCTGCCAGCGCAGCCGCGTTTGGGTTGGACTAAGAGGACGGCCTTGGGACCCAAACTTATCCCGGGGACGATAATATCCTCGCCTAAGACCATGGCCGCCGGCACATCGTCAACTACTTTACCCGGCGGATCGCCCCAGGTCTCGCAGAGACTAGCTTTGACAGTATCGGGAAATTTTTCGTACCACTTAAGGTAATCCTCCAAGGGGACCTTAGTTAAGGCCCCGCCTTTACCGACAATTTCTTCTACGGTAGTCCACCTAAATTCTGAGATAGCCTTGCGGCTCATGATGGTATCTAAGAGCACCCGCCCGTTTTCGGGGACCTCTATCTGGTAGCCTAGATTTTTTAAATACCTTCCTATCTGAACCACTGATTCCAAGGCGTCCAACTGCGAGGCTGTGCCGACCGTCGCCTCAACTGAGGCGCAGGGCGCGTTGTGGAGGATTAAGGCGATTTTGCGATCCTTTATGGGAGTTGCGCTTAACTCCGCCCACTTAGAAGCTCGGTCGGCCAAATGCCCAATCCTTTGAAGGTGGGGCTTTCGAGCCGAGCCTTCGCCTAAAATCAAAGCATCGCTTTCGGTCCCGCCGATAAACATCGGTTCAATGACCCCCTCAAATTCCGGGAGGGTCATCGACCAACTGACCTCTGGCCCTAAGCCGGACGGGTCTTCTTCCCATTGTTTTAAAGATAGCCTGTGACTGACCGCCGGTTGAAAGACCGGGACGCCTAGTTTTTGGTAGAAGTTAACCGTTGGCCCGGAGGGGGAATCATTGAAGATATCTTTAGGGGCTTGTTTTTCATCGTTTTCGCCCTCTACCCCCAAGCTTAAGAGAGCGGTGAGCTTAATTAAAAGAGCTATCTTAGATTTACCGGTTTCGTCAATGAGATTATCCTTAAGCCAAGATAAGACGTCAACGCTTTCTTCTAAGCCCTGATCGATAAACATGCACCAAACGCCTAAGCCCCTAGCTTCTAAAGCCTCGATAATGGCTTCTTCGACCTCCGGGCGATCGACGTTCCAAAAATGCCTGTGCATAATGAGCCCGACCGTAGAAGATCCCAAAGATTTTTCTTTTGAGTAGGGCGCGTAAAATTCCAAATAGCTTTGGGCGTCACTATAAGATCTCAGCGGGGCCATAGGGTGCCAAAAGCCTAGGGAGGGTGATTTTTCAACTTGAATTTCAGCTTCAGTCCCTGAGGCTAAACCCAATAGAAGCTGCCAAAGGCTTTGGGCGTTATTAAGTCCGCCGTAAGCCATGAGAAAGTAAATATCAGCTAAGTTTTTAGGCGTTACCCCCGAGCTTGCCCCCGGGGCCCCACTCATATCGAGCCAGGCTACCGGGACGCTCAAAGCGCCAACCGCTTCTTTGATCTCTCCCCAAATAGAATCTTCGGTTTGTTGGACTAAAACCGCATCCGATCTTTTGAGATCGTAAGTAGCTTTAGCCATCTTTTGAGCATCGCGGAGCAATCTAGCCGGATAGACCTTAAGCTCGTGCTCTTTTAAGCTCTTAGCCGCTTGGGTCATTAGGGTGTGAAACCCTGCCGGAATTATTGCGGTTATCAGCATAATACTCTCTCAAACTACCGGCTAATTTTTTTCCGGTATCAAGGAAGTCACAATCTTAACTACTACTTTGGGGGGCTTTGGCCCTCTGCCCGGCCCGGCGCACGGCCTCTAAGTTATCGCTTATCTCCATTAGAGGTTGACGGCGCACGCGGTGCGGCAGGGCCAGTTCGGCCGCCGCCTCAATATCGCTATCTTCCACTTTAGATCGGCCGTGCCAAGCGGCTAGAGTTTTAGCGGCCTTTAAGATTATGATGTCGCCTCGGTGACCGTCTACCCCCAATTCCAAAGAGAAGCGGGCGATGCGGTAGAGTCGGTCGCGATCGATTTCCACGCGGCCTACAAGCTCTCTAGCTTTACCAATGCGCTCAGCTATCTGACTAGATTCTTGGGCGTAGGCTACGGTAAAGCTTTCAGGATTTTGCTCAAATGAAGCCCTTCGCTCTAAGATGGCCACGCGCTGCTCTAAATCGGTTAAGCCGCCGATATTTACGCACAGGCCAAAGCGATCTAAAAGCTGCGGCCTAAGTTCGCCCTCTTCAGGGTTCATGGTGCCCACTAAGGTAAATCTGGCCGGGTGAGAAAACGATACGCCCTCGCGCTCTAAGGTATTAACGCCCATGGCCGCCGAGTCTAAAAGGACGTCTACGACGTGATCGTCTAGGAGGTTGACCTCATCGACATAGAGGATGCCCCGGTGGGCCTGAGCCAAAAGACCTGGCTCCACCCTTTTGTCGCCAGTTTTAAGGGCCCTTTCTAAATCCATAGATCCAACCACGCGATCTTCGGTGGCCCCAACCGGCAGCTCAACGACCTTAACCTTGCGCAGGCCAAAGACCGGCTGACCAACCGACTCACGGCCTAAGGCCTGGCAGAGTTCGGCGTAAAGATCGACCTCCTCTGGCGCTAAGCCAAAGGGATCGCCTTCGATGACCTCAATTTGGGGGAGGATATCGGCTAGGGCTCTAACAGCCGTGCTCTTGGCCGTGCCCTTCTCCCCTCGGATCAAAACCCCGGATAACGTCGGGTTAATGATATTTAAAATCAAAGCTAGTTTTAGCTTATCTTGTCCGACTATGGCCGCGAAGGGATAGACGGCGGTCTTATTGAACATGCTTAACTCCAAAGGGTGGTTCTAGGCGGGTTTTTAGCCAGGCCAAAACCGGGTCATATTATCCGGTTTTAGCCGGCTGGTAATACATAAGGCTAATACTTACGACCGCGAAAAAATACAAACTAAAATAGCTCATCGTTTTTAACCAGATCGACTAAGGTCTTACTCTCTAATGTTTCAGTTTTAAAGTAGACTGCCGATAAGCTCTCGGCAAGTCTTCTAGCTAGCCCAAAGGTCACGGCTCCTGTTTCCTCGGTATCGACGACGATGTATTTAACTCTTTTTTCCCATGTCATGGCCTTAGCTAGCTTTAAAGCTTCCTCAAAGGGTTTAGCCTCCGGAGCTAAGGAAACATTACCTCGCCCGTCAGTGATGATGATGACAATGGGTCTAGCTAAGGGATTTTTTGAAAGAGAATTTCGAACTTCCCGGTAAGTCAGAGCTAAGCCGGAACTTAAGGGCGTGCGCCCGCCAACGGGCAACTCGGAGAGTAATTTTCCGGCTAAATCAATGGAGGCCGTAAGCGGGAGATTAACTTGAGCCTGATCGCGGCGAAAAGAAATCAAGGCTACCTGATCTCTTTTTTGGTAGGCATCCAATAGAAGAGACATGATGGCCCCTTTAGAGGCGGCCATGCGGCCCCTGGCCCCCATGGAGCCGCTGGCGTCAACGGTAAAGAACAGGTAGTTACCCATCTTTTTTTCTCTGACCGCCTCGCGAAAATCCGAGGGCTGAACGACTAGAGCTAGGCCCGGGGGTTTTTCTCTTGAAAGCTGATACGGGGCCGCCGCCCTGATGGTGGCGTCAACGGCCAGATCGCCTCGACCTTGATCGGGCCCGCTCTTAACATAGCGGCCCTGCTTTTGGCTTACCCGGCTGCGCGATCGCCGGCCAGATCCCCTACGGCGGATCCGATCAAAGGGACTGCGGATGGGAACGACCCTGAAGGTGCTGCCGATTTCAAAGACCGTCTCCGGGGCCTCGCCGGGCTCGGGTGGATTTTGGTTGGGGTCTTGGGGCTCGGGCGGTTGATTTAAGTCTTCGGGCTGACTTTCTTTTTGATCTTTTTGGTTTTCAGGATCTTTTTGATCTTCTTGGTTATCCTGATTTTCTTGATCTTGCGGCTTTTCGGGATCTTTTGGGTCTTCTTGTTTTTCTGGTTCTTCTGGTTCCTCTGGTTCTTCCGGAGCTGGCGGCGGCGGCGGGGGCGGCGGCACGGCTTCCCTCTGGCGGTGGGCCAGGACCATGGGGGAGACCTCGATGACTTCAGCCTCGCCCACGGCTTCTAAGCCCTTCCAGGCGGCTAAGGCTAAAGCCGCCCGCTCTAAAGTTAGATCGGCGCGGTGACCGGCGGTGTTGTGCTCGCTAGCCAATTGCGAGGCAAATCGCCTGACGCTAGAGGGCACTTTGACCTTTGGTAAAAACCTAGAAGCCTTATAGAGCCTTTCTTTAAGGCTATCGACTTCTTTTTGGTAGAGCTTTCTAAAGCTAATAGGCGAGGCGTCGAAGGCCTCGCGCCTGAGCATCAGTTCAACTCTTAAATCAACGTTATCTTCCGAGGTAATGGCTACCGATAGCCCGAAGCGATCTAAAAACTGCGGCCTAAGTTCTCCCTCTTCGGGGTTCATGGTGCCCACCAAAAGAAAGTTAGCCGGATGCGAGAGCGATAAGCCCTCCCTCTCTAAGCGGTTAACGCCGGAAGCTGCGGCATCTAAGACGAGATCGACAATGTGATCGTCTAAGAGGTTGACCTCATCGATGTAGAGAATGCCTCGGTGAGCTTGAGCTAAGAGGCCCGGGGTTACCCGCCTTCGGCCTGAGGCCAAGGCCTCACTTAAATCTAAGCCCCCGGCTACGCGGTCTTCGGTGGCGCTGAGCGGTAGGGTCAAAAATGGGGCCCGCCGCTTGACAGATTCCAAAGAAGGGCTGTTATTTATAGTTGCCAGAGAAGAACCGCTATTATCCAAGGCTAGCTCTTTTAATCGAGCTAAGCACTGCGGGCACAAGGGGCCCATGGGATCGCAGCCGTTGGGGCAACCTTTAACCGTAACTATCTCCGGCAGAAGTTCCGATAAGCCTCTAGCCGCCGTACTTTTGGCCGTGCCCTTTTCGCCGCGAATGAGCACCCCACCAATTAAGGGATTTATGGCGCACAGTATTAAGGCTTTTTTGAGATCTTCTTGGCCTATGACAGCCGGGAAGGGGTAGAGAGGCGAGATCACGAGGCCTCCAGCTTGCTGTCGCGGTCAAGGAAGTCCTCTAACCGGCCCTCAAGTTCTAAGTACTCCTCGCGGAGAATTTCCGCCAAATCGCCGGGGTTTTCCCACAGGCCGCGACTTATGGCTTCCAAGAGCTTGTCAAGGATGTTGCGCCTGGCAAAGGGGTTGACGCGATCCATCCACTCGCGGGTTTCGGGGTCTAGGGCCCAAGCTCTAGCCGCCTTCTCGTACATCCAATCTTCGACGACTTCGGCGGTAGCGTCCCAACCGTAGAGGGTATCCATCATATGGGAGAGATCGCCGGCTCCTTTAAAGCCGTGGCGCTTTAAGCCCTCGATCCACTTGGGGTTAACTAGGCGGGCCCTTAGGACATGGCGGGCCTCCTCGCGGGTGGTCCTAATTTTTACCCGGCTAGGATCGGCCCCGTCGCCCATCAGAGATAAGGGCTCAACCCCGCGCACGGTCTTTGAGGCCGCGATGAGTCCGCCGTAATAATTGTAGTAATCGGTGCAGCTCATCATGTCGTATTCGCGGCTGTCCTCGTTTTTAACCGTCACGTCCATCCTAGAGAGCACTCGCCTGAAGCCTTCTGGTCTAGTTAGCCCGTAACTACCCTCCCCATAAGCGTGGCCAGACCAGCGTATGTAGATTTCGCCCAAGTCGCTTTGATCTTTCCATTTACCGCTCTCCACAAGCTCAGCTACTCCGGCCCCATAAGTTCCAGGTGGGCAGCCAAAGACCCGGAAGGTGGCCTCACGGAAGGCCTCCTTTTCATCGCGGCCTTCCTTACGATAAGCTTCGATATCAGCTAAAACATGAGCCCGAATAAAGTTAGATTCCACCGGCTCAGAAAGGGTGGCGGCCATGATCGCCGCTTTGTCTAAAAAATCAACTAAGTTGGGAAATGAATCGCGGAAAAAGCCCGATATGCGGGCCGTCACATCGATTCTTGGGCGACCTAACTCTGAGAGCGGGATAACTTCTAAGCCCTGGACCGTTCCCCCAAGCCGCCAGACTGGACGCAGGCCCAAGAGGAAGAGGATTTCGGCTATGTCATCGCCCCGCGACCTCATGGTCGAAGTCCCGTAGACCAGTATGCCAACGTTTCGGGGATACTGGCCAGTCTGCTCCAAGCACCTTTGTATTAAAGCCCGGCCTAAGTTGCAGCCAACCTCCCAAGCCGCTTGACTTGGAATTTTCCTAGGATCGACGGAGTAGAAGTTGCGGCCGGAAGGGTAGATGTCGGTCTGCCCCCGGCTGGGCGCGCCTGACGGCCCTGGCGGCACAAACGAGCCATCTAAGCCCCCTAAGGTGTTGGTGATCTCGGCCTGACAGGCCCTGAGATCGGGAACTAGAGTTTGGGTTATCCAAGCCAAAATCCCCAAGAGAGGCTCGAAGTGTATTTCTGTGGTTTCGCTATCTGTTTTCTGACCTAAGCTTGCGCGCGTTTCGATGAGTATTTCAATAAGATCGCCCTTGGCCCTTTGATAGTCGTAATCATAGTCCGATAGCTTGGCTACTAGCGTTACGCACTTTTTTTGGAGCCATTTTATGATCTCATATCCTGTTTGCCCATTAGCTAATTTTTGGCCGGGATTATCTACTAATTCCCCGTAATCGTAACCCAAGCTAGAAGCCAAAGTCTCCCTAAGCGACGGTCGGCCTGGCCCGGCTATCCTGGTCAGCTGGACGACCGTTTCAACTAACCTATCTCCAATTGGAGCCTTTCCCAAAACGTGGAGGCCGTCGGCTATCATGGTGTCTGATAATTCGCTTAGGTAAGAGTGAAGCTTAACTAAGAAGGCCTGAAATTCTTCCGGGCTTTGCGGCTTACTGGCCACCAAATCGCAGTCGAGCTTGGCCCTTTTAACCTCTTCCCAGATGAGGTTTTCCAAGACCGGGACCTTAGCTGGATCTTCGGTTAAAGCGAGCCTGTGGTCGGAAGTTAGAGAGCTAATCTTTTCTAGTTCATCGTAGAGATCGGCTGAGGTAAAAGCCGGGGTTAAGTGATCGATAATAACCGCGTAACTACGCCTCTTAGCCTGAGTCCCCTCGCCGGGATCGTTAATTATGTAAGGATAGATGTTGGGGATGTCCATGATGGCTAGATCGGGATAGCACTCGCTTGAGAGGCCCAAAGCCTTACCAGGTAGCCACTCTAAGGAGCCATGCTTCCCAACGTGGATAAAGGCCATGGCCCCCCAAACCTCTTTGAGCCAGCGGTAGTGGGCCAGATATGGATGCGGCGGCGAGAGGGAAAAATCGTGGTAAACCTTTTCGATATTCTCCAAGTACCCTCTGGTCGGCTGGACGGTGATAAAGACGTTACCTGAGGCCAGACCGCTAAAAAGCATTTGATCGCGGTAGACAAAGAGATCGCCAGGCAGCGCTCCCCAATCGTCGATCATTTTATCGCGGATGCTTTGAGGTAGTTTGGCAAACCAGGGCTTATAGAGCTCAGGCTCAGCTAAGGCCTCAGCCCGGGCGGCCATGTCTTGGGGGGTTAAAAACCTCTGGTCAGAGGTCAGCCGGCCAATTATCTCCATAGCTAATTCATCATCGCCCTCAAAGATCTTAGGGACGTTATAGCCTGCCATCTTTAATTGCTTTAAGATTTCCACGACGCTTTTAAAGCTATCGAGCCCGGCAGCGCAGCCGATGCGGTCGTTTCGAGGCGGGTAGTGGTGGAAGATAATGGCGATTTTCTTTTGGCTATTGGGAACGTGCCTAAGCTTTGCCCAATTGATGGTCAGATCGACTAGTTTTCCCACTCGCTCTTCGTCAGGCTCGTAGGTAACTAGTAAGGCCTTAGTTAAGGGATCGACCTGGCTCTGCTCGCGGAAGGCAAAGGGCACGGCGATGATGTTTCCATCAAATTCCGGCTGGGCCGCCGATAAGGCCACATCAAGGGTGGCTAAGCCCTGGAGGCTACCGGCCCAAACCTCCCTAGGCGCGAAAGAGGTCGTAGCCTGGATGACCGGAACACCCATTTTTGAAAATAAATCGCGGCAGTCAGGCGATGTTAAGGTCAGAGAAAACGACATGGGGCTTAAGAGCACGTCGATTCGAGATTTACCAGAGCTATCGACAAAAAAGCGAGCGGCGGCGTGAGCCGCCCCGGGGTTACCCAAATCGCGATCCATATAGCGCATGTGAAAGACGCAGATGACGTTGGCCTTGCGGCTTTCTATGGCCCTAATTAAGGCGTTGATGTGGCTTAGGTTACCGTTTAACCAAAAGGTTTGATAGAACCAGACGCCAACCGTAGGTTTTTGGGGATCGATTTGAGTTTTAAAATATTCTTCATCTTCGATAATGTCCGGCCAATCAGGATGGTAAAGACCTTCAAAGGCCGGTATGACCGCAGCTTTGGCCATAAGCTCTGGTGGAGGAGAGTCTCCCAACTTTTCGGCCCCGAGCTTCCAGAGGTGCTTAATGAGTTCGGTTAGGTTAGCTTTCCCGCCAAAGGTTAGGTAACGGCGGCTCTTTTCAAAATCTTCTAGGCCAAAGCCTGTTGAAATCTTTTTTGACCACTCCAGAGAATCCAAATCGCCGCCTTCGGGCTGAATGTGGAGGATGGGGAGTTTTTCGGCCATTTTGACGGCGTCTTCTAACTGCCGCCAAGCCGGAAAAGACTCTGGGCCTCCATGGAGGTTTATGACCACTACGTCGGAAGCCATAGCTTTTTTGACAAAATCAGCGCACCTGGATTCATCGAAGAGTTGCGACTGCGTTCTTAGATATAAATCCATCTGACCGCCTCTGGCCCTAAAGGACGTTAAGGCCGCCGAGAGGGGAGCGGCATCTAATCCGGTAGCGGAGTAGTAGGTTAACCTTACTATTTTCATGGTGTGCACTCAACAATATGAGGCCGGACATGGTCCGGGAGAAAGCTCAGCTCTTAAAGCCCCTCTTCAAAAGAAGGCCAATAACGATGGGAGCCCCAAAAATGGCCGTAATGGCCGAAATCGGCAGTTCCACAGGACTTAACCACATGCGGGCGATTAAATCGCACAAACTCGTAACCGAGGCGCCCAAAAGGCAGGCGCCCGGAATCAAGACGCGGTTATCGGAGGTGCCCAAACTGAGCCTAGCCATGTGAGGCACGGCTAGACCAATAAAGGCCACGGGCCCGGCCATGGAGGTGACCAGCCCGGCTAGGGACGAAGAAGCCAGAAGGATGAACAGCCTAAAGCGGCGGATATCAACGCCAACGGAAGCGGCGTAATCTTCGCCCAATAAAAAAGCGTTTAAGGGTTTAGCCAGGATAAAGACCAAAACGGTCAGAGAGCCGCCGACAAAAAACATGATCCCCAACTGTAGCCAGGAAAAGCGGGAAAAACTGCCCATACCCCATAGGACGAAGCCCTTAATTCTCTCGGTTTCGGCTAAGGCCGTTAAGATAGAGGTAATGGCCGAACAGACGTAGCCCATCATCAGGCCTACAACCAAAAGGGTGGCCCGGCCCCTGACTTTAGTGGCGATGGCTAAGACCAATATCACGGTGGCGTAGGCGCCAATGCAGCCAGCCATCGTTATCAAGTAAGGCGACAAAGTGGCGTAATAAAAACCAATTCCCGTCAGCATAACCAAAGAGACCGTAAGAGTCGCCCCCGAAGAGATGCCTAATATAAAAGGCCCGACAATGGGGTTACGAAAGTATACCTGGAGTAAGAGGCCGGAAGCAGCCAAAAAAGCCCCGCCCATAATGGTGGCTAAAGTCCTAGGTAAACGCAAACTCCAAACGGTAAAGGCCAAATCGCCTTGGCCAAAGGGAGACCTTAAAGCCTTAAGCACTTGGACTGGCGGATAACTTACCGAGCCGATCACTAAGTTTAAAACGATCAACAAAAGCGTTAAAAAACCCAAGCACCAAAAAACCATGAGCCGGCGGTTGTATTGGCGATGGAGGATACTTTTAGCGTCCAGCGAGGCTTCCATATTATTTCTTCTCAAAATTCCAGAAATATTAACAGCTAGAAGGCGTTATAGACGTAACTTCGGCATCCGGCCAAGGGTTTGTCAAGTTAGGCTTTCTTCCCCGGTTAGGTCATTTTGGTTGGAACTTAAACACGGCGTATGGGTCGTAATACGAAGGAAAAACAAAAAAATTATTGATTTTTAGGCCTTAGTCCAAGATCTAAGGCCAGGGTTTTACGGCATTTTTGATAAAAAAAACCCCGGATTGATTAATCAATCCAGGATTCCCAATTTTATCCCGAAAATGAGTGCGGACCTTTAGCCTCTGTCCGACGGGAACTATCCCCATCCCCGGGCCAGAGGTGGCCGGGATATCACAGGCAGGTCTTCTGGCTTACGGATCATTCCAACAAGATAGTCTTCCCAGCCCATGGGCTAGTGACTTAAAAATAGCTTTCGCCTGATGTATCCTGCCGGTCCCCGATTACAGCGGTGGGTCCGTCCTCGAATTGCACGAGAGTTCCCTGTTAGGCCCAAATAGGGCGCCTGTAAATATTTTAACATTACCTTATAGCAGGGAAAAAGGCAAGTACAATTGGCATCCAGTCAGTACAAAAGCGTCAATTTTTTTTAAGTCAAGGCCGCGATTTGGTTGTTTTGGCATGAAAATTGCGATCTCTATGATTGCCCCTTACTTGCCTAGTCCTCCTTGACAACTCATCTGAGGATAGAGCTGCGCAAGCTTAATTCTTACCCCAAAATCGCCTTCGCTCAGCCTCGGGAATTATTTTTGGCATTCTCCGTATAGACCAACATGTTGGTGAAGGTTTTTCCCTGCGCTTCCACTTCGCCTCAAATACGCATTGATCCAAACGACGATTTTTTTATCGCCGGTTGCTTGACCAATTTTCGCGAATCCTTTCAGCGTGTCCGCAAAAGCCTGGCCGCCCGTGACGATCGTGTGGATGAACACGTCCCTTCTAGAGTAGTAAAGCATCTGGATTGCATTGTTTTCGACCAGGTAATTGGTCAGAAAAATTTAACTTTACGCTCCATTTTCTACGACAAAAGTATCGTTTTCGTTAAAAAGGCGCTCCATCAAGCCGTCAAAGATTCTATTGTTGATGGATTTCGTATTGTCATCGATCAGCTTGAGGTATTCAACAAACAGATCCTTGTACCCGAAAATCGTTTGGTTTATCGGGTCCGTGTCGATACATTTGATGCTATCTCCTCTTTTTCTGCAAGTATTGCCCAAGCAGCACGAAAGCGATCGATTTTTTTACGCCGCCGTTTCCTTGCACAGTGATATGGACGGTTTTCTTGTGTTCCTAGTTGTGGTTTTTTTATGATCGCCTCATTTAAGTTTTGATAATTCATCGTCGTCCGGCGTCCCTTGGTAGTTGAACCTCAGCGAGCCGGGAGGGAGCGGCGGCGCCGGCCGGACCGCAGGTTGTTTAACTGGTTGCGCAGTTACCGTTGCATTGGGCCTGCCTTTCTTCTCGCGCCAGGCCCGGACGCGCACCAAAAAATTGCGGAAGGCCTTGACCGTAGTTTCATAGCCTAGGGCGTTCAACTCCTCCACCAGGGATTTTTGGCGGATTTTGTATTCCATACGCATTTCCAGGTCGGCCAGACGTTGTCTGATATAGCCAGCAAGGGACTGTTTCACCATCACGGCATCGATTCTTTAAAATGGTTGAATTATGGTCATTTATTTATGATGCGTCAAACGGTATGAATATATACCGGTTACGTCAAGGTTACAATACGATAATACAAATATGCATCGATGATGAAATGGTTATGTAGTGGTTGTTTTTCGGCTATTTTTTTGCTAACATTGTCATCATGAGGAAAAAGGATGATCAAACCTAAAGAAAGGAGCAACATCATGGCTTACAGCGTTGATTACGAAGTCGCCCTGGAGGTCTTGGGGCAGTACATGCAGCCTTTTGTTCAGGCAGAATATGACGAAGGAAAAAAGGAGAGTCCAAATCAGGCTTTTCTCAATTATTGCCGGACAAGAATCAGGGCATTAGGAGATCTACAGGATGAACTACACACCACGGACACGGAACTGATTGCAAAAATCATCGACCCAAAAAACAGCAAGTTCTTCGGGGCTGTTTGATGTCCAAGTACAAGAATCTGACGGACGCGGAAGTTCAGAGGATCAGCGAAAAATATTTTGCTGAACGTGAAACAAAGTCCAGGGCTCAGAATCAGCCCTCCATTGTTTTCGTCGGCGCGCAGCCCGGCGCGGAGAAAAAGCACCGCCGCAGACAAGGTACGCTGTGAATTGGTCAAGCGGGGTGGTTACATCCACCTCAACGCCGACCGGATGCGCGAACGCATCCCGATCCAGACTTCAAGCCGATTTTCGAGGAAACATAGGCCTACGCCCTAAATACTCACAAATGCCTTGCGGGCGCTTGCCATCGATGGACAGCTTAACGTCATCGAGGAAGGCGCCTTGCGCGGCCCCGGCATCATGAAGCACTTCACGGAACTAGCCCACAAATAGGGCTATCAAGCCGAACTCTTTGCGGTCGCCACCCACCATCAAGAAAGTCTTTTCTAGAATTTACGAACGCTTTGAAAAGCAGCGCCTGAATCCAGCCTTCAATCCCCGCTTTGTTACCGAGGAATACCACCAGGGCGCACTGATTGGGTTTACAGAAAATCTAGCCAAGGATGCCATCAGCTTTGACCGGGTGAGTGTCGTGAACCGGGTCGGCCAAACGCTCTTTGACAGCGCTGCTCGGGAGAATCGTCATACCGGCCCCTATGAGGCCCTTCTGAAAGGCCCGCGAGCTCACCCCGGAGCGTCTACGCGACTCGCGTTGGGTTGGGAGCGGGTCAGGACGCTGGCCGAGGCCAGACACTCGCCCCGCGATCATCTGGAACAGATCGGGCAACACCGCAATCGCGTCTCCGACCTAGGTAAGGCCCGGGCGCACATCGACGGCATGAAGCACCTGGACCTGAACATCGCCGCGCTGTCCCGCGATCCGCCAGGCGGGGTTGCCTTCGAATTAAGTTTAGAAAATATTTGCCCCTACAGGGAACGCTTTCCCTGTAGGGCGTTATATTTAAAAGCTAAACGCAACTTAAAAATAACGTAAGCGATGATGTAACTTAAAGTATGCACCATCACATCCCTAAGGAAGTTGCCCATAGTGTTCCTACTTTCTGAAGGCGACCCCGCACAACTCTAAACCAAAACATTTCCTCCAAAAAGTCCCAGAACCCCTGAAGTGCCTGTCAAAACCGCCCAACCATACTTTTTCCATGCGGCTAAAATAACACCTCATATGTGCTTGGAGCCCCTAAAATTTATACGCGAAATCTCATGGGCAAAATGTGGGTTACTAACAATTGAAACAAATGAGGTACCGAATTGAGCCAAAGATAATTTGCTTATTTGGTACAATTATCTTGGGTAGCCATATTTCACTTGACCCCCAAAGCCTTTCCACATAAGGTCTTTAGAAGATCTGGCTTCCACCAATTTAATAGTACTTAGGCTTACATGTTCCGTAATTGCAAGTGAAGTTGGTATCCACTGATTAAACTCTTTTTTTGTTCGTTCGGCACCAATAAACAACCACGGTTGTCTTGGCTTATAAATGGACTACCCACCGAAGATGCCTCTTCGCTTCCAAATTTCATCCCGCATACTAGCCAGGTAAAAATCCCACAAGGCCTTTTATGGCTGATCATATTACTTTCTCACAACTGATTTTGGAAACTCTAAAGCCATCAACACGGCCATCTTACTATCGGGGTCAAGGCGACCTAGCATACCCCCTTGACTTAACTAATTAAAATGCTATAATAATAATTGACTGAGGGAAGCACCCGCTCCCAAAGTCGCTTCCTTAAAGTACTAGCAAGGCAGAGATTGCCCCTACAGGGATGTTTGTCCCTGTAGGGGCGTCTCATTTAAATGTCATAAAGTAGGTGTAAAAAAACGCTGGCTATGATGCTACCTAAAGCTGTAGCCATCACATTCCAAAGAAACATGCCCATGGGGTGGGTGGCCCCTCCTTTTTGAAGGCGAGCCCACACAATCTATACCAAAAAAATTCTTAAGAAGCTCGGGAGCGGTTATCAAAACAGCCCAAGCACACTTGTGTTTATGACGCCTTGGATTGGCCTAAAATAACCGGTACGATTTGGCCAATAATTTTTATCCTGTAACCTAGCCTGGCAAAAATCCCATAAGGCCTTTTAAGGCTATCCTTACTACTTCCACACTTCTTCTTTTGCCCACGCCAATACTATCAAAGCCATCTTGCTAGCCTGGTCCAGACGACCTTCTAAACCCCTTGACATTAAAAATTCAAATGCTAAAATAAAACAAGGCCGAGGGAAGTTGGTACCTTCCCCCGACCTTGGCGGAGTCGCCTTCGTTTTATTGAAAGAAAAGTTTTGCCCCTACAGGGAACCTCATCCCTGTAGTGGCGTTATATTTAAAGGCTAAAAAGCAGCTTTAAAATAATGCCAGCGGTGATGTAACTTAAAGTATGCACCATCACTTCCCTAAGGAAATTACCCATAGGGCTACCTCTTTTCTGAAGGCGACCCGCACAACTCTATATCACTAAATTTCCTCCAAAAAGGCCCACAAGGTCCGTAGTGAGCGTCAAAATGCTCCAAGCATGATTTTTCCTTGCGGCTTAAAAAAACCTCATATGGGCTTGTAGCCCCTAAAAGTTAAACGCGAGAGCTCATGGTCAAAAATGGGGTTGGTAGCAATTTAACCAAATGAGGAGTCGAATATAGCAAAGGCAATTTGCTTATAGGGACTAAACTTGGGTTGTCCTGGCTCATGATAGGACTGCCCACCGAAGATGCCTCCTTGCCCCCAAATTTCATCCCTCTTTCTAGCTAGGCAAAAATTCTACTACGCCTTC
>JAITJB010000029.1 GCA_031279155.1 Deltaproteobacteria bacterium
TTTGGCCCTCGAAAAGAGAGCGTTTTTGACTTTCGATATGACTTTCGATAGCTTTAAAGTAGAAATCTTCGGGCCCGCTTATTTTGTCCCATGGTCCGCAGGCGGCTATGCGTCCGAAAGCTAAAATAATGGCCAGATCGGTTAGTTCGGCGACTTCTGACAAGATATGACTTGATATCAAAAGGGTGGCGCCGGCCTCTAAATCTTTAAGTAAAGCCTTAAGGCGCCGGACCCCGTCAGGGTCGAGGCTACTTGAGGGCTCATCTAAGACCACCAGCTTGGGCCGGCCCAAAAGGGCCAGAGCTAAGGCAACAAGCCTTCTAGATCCCATCGATAGCGATCTGGCCAGGCGTTTGACCTTATCGCCTAAGTTTAGGGCTAAAACCAAGCGATCGATTTCGGATTTCTCGAGATTTGGGCTTAATCCTCTTAAACGGGCGGTTAGGCGCAGGTGCTCGTAAACAGTAAGTTCCGGGTTTAGGGGGGCGCCCTCAGGCAGCCAGCCCACCGAAGTAGGATCGGTCCGGTTTTGCTCAGGAGAGAGGCCGAACGCGCTTATAGTTCCCTCATCCGGATCCATAGCCCCGCAGACCAGCTTCATTAGAGTTGATTTACCGGCGCCATTGGGGCCCAAAAGGGCGACCCTGGCCCCAATGGGGATCGTTAGGTTAATATCATCTAAGGCCTTCTGGCCATCGTAGAAGACCTTAACGCCTTTAAACTCCAAAAACGAGTTTTTGTTCGAATCATTATTTTTCTTAATGTCCATTATACGCCTAGAGATATGCTTAGAGATAGGTCTAGTTCATCAACTGCTTTACCCGGAGGTGAATATTGTTAGGAGCTATTGTCGGTGATATTGTCGGATCAAGATTTGAGTTTCAGGATATTGCCGCTCAGGGCTTCGAGCTCTTCGGCCAGGGCTGTAGATTTACTGACGATACGGTCATGACGGCGGCGGTAGCTGCGGCTATCTTAGACTCCAAGGGTGATTGGTCAAATTTAGAAAAGGCTACTATCGTGCGAATGCGATCCCTAGGTCAGCGTTTTGCCGAAGCCGGCTATGGGAGCAATTTTAAAAAGTGGCTTTTTGCCGAAGATCCCAAACCCTACGAGAGCTTCGGTAACGGCGCGGCCATGCGCGTTAGCCCCTGCGGCTTGGCGGCGGAGAGTATCGAAGAAGCAACTATTATGGCCCATAAAGTTACGGCCGTTAGCCACAACCACCCAGAGGGTTTAAAGGGAGCCGAAGCTACGGCAGTAGCCGTATTTATGGCCAAAAGGGGGGATTCGGCTCAAGAGATCGGAAAAATCATTAGCGATCACTACTACCAGCTAGACTACAATCCTCCTCCCTTTTCCGGAGCCAAGCGCCCAAGTATATCCTGCCAAGTGACCGTTCCCCGGGCCATGGTCTGTTTTCTCTCGGCTAAAAACTACGAAGAGGCTATTCGCCGGGCCGTCTACTTAGGCGGCGACACTGATACGACGGCGGCTATTGCCGGGAGTGTGGCTGGAGCTTATTTTAGCATTCCAGCCACCTTAAAAGAGAGGGCTTTGGCCTTACTGGATCCTAGCTTAGTGGAGATAGTAGAAGCCTTCGAGGCCAAGTATGCTCCAGGCCTAAGACTTTAAGGCCAAAGACCCTAAAGCCAAGTACCTTAAAGCCAAGCATCACCTAAGCCCAAGACTCTAGGCCCAAGTACCTTAATGCCAAGTACCTAAAGCCAAGACCAAGAGGCCCAAACCCTTAAAGCCAAGCCCTTAAAGCCAAGACCTTAAAGCCAAGCCCTTAAAGCCAAGCTCCCCCGGGGCTAGCTTTAGTTCTCCTCACTTGCCCTCAAGCTGCTTCTGCCAAAAATTGGTGGCCAAATCTAGCCAGCCTTCGGCCTTAGTTCCAACGCCCAAGCCAAAACCGTGGCGGGTATTGGGAAAGACATGAAATTCTGTGGGGACCCCGGCTTTCTTAAGGCCGTTAATCCGGCGCCTCATGACCAGGGGATCGCTTATGGCGTCGTCTTCGCCGACCACGGCAAAGGTTGGGGGATCGACGATGGATAGTTCGCTGTGCCCGGTGTAGGCCATGATTACGGCCCGGGGTTTTGGTAGTTCCCTAGCCCCGTACGCCAAAGTCCCCTCTGAGCCCAAGTGGGCGGCGAGTCTGGCCCCGGCGGAACTGCCCCACAGCGAATAACCCTCCATAGAAATCTTAAGCTCTTCAGATAATTTAAAGGCGAGTTCAATGGCTCTAGCTAAGTCTTGGCAGGCTTCTAATTCAGAATCAACTCGGTATTTAACGACAAAAGCGTTAAAACCCTTTTTATTAAGTTTCATGGCGTGGGGGAAACCCTCGTGGATGGATCCCACGTAAACAAAACCCCCACCAGCGCAGATAATGGCCGTGGGGGCGTAGGGGTTTCCCTCGAAGAAAAAGAGCCCGGTGGCTTCCAATTGAGGCCGCTCTTTTTTTTCTTTATCGGTGTAGAGATCGTAAAACAAAATCCGGCCTCTAGCCACCTGGTCTATCATGTGGTTTAGAGCCTCAGCTGCTTGATTGGGACTTACGTTATAGTGGTAGGGCAGCATGTTGGCTAATGAAATTAAAAGCGGCGTATTGGGTGGACGGCGACTGCCCTCCAAGGGCAGTACCAGGCGACCAAAACCATAGAAGGCCGGGTGATTGACTATCTCTTCGGGCGTAGTTTCGGTTGTGACTCGGGGTAGGTGGATATATTTGGCGCGGCCAGTTTCGCTCGTTTCAGTAGATTGGCGGTTAGGCGAGGAGATGTCTTGGGCTAATAGAGCCTTGGGCCTTATGGTTAAAAATAGGCCCGATAACAAGAGCGTGAGCGTGAGAGCAAAAATGAAAGTCATAAAGTAACCTGTTTTCATAAAAAATCCGTTTTTGGATAATTTTAGAAAAACTAGAAAGCAAAAGAAAAAAACATAGAAAAAAGGCAGTTAGCTGGCCCGGCCCATGCCTGGCAAGCTTATGAGCCGCTCGAGGCGGTTTAAGAGTACGGTGGCTACGGTGACCATAGCCAGGTAATAGATAGCTGTTAGCAAATAGCATTCCATATGTCTAAAGTAGAGCGAGGCAATGTGGTTACTTTGACCAGTCAGTTCTCTAATCGAAATGAGGAGGGCTAGGGAAGAGTATTTTATCAGATAAATGATTTCGTTCCCACAACCTGGTACGGCTCTTCTAAGGGCAATGGGCGCGGTAATAAAGAGGAAGGTCTGTAATTTAGTGAAGCCCAAAGATTCGGCGGCTAAAAACTGACCTCTTCTAACCGAAAGTAAGGCCCCCCGGATATACTCCGAGTGGTAAGCTGCGCTACAGAGGGTGAAGCCAAAAACAGCCGCCGTAAAAGGCTGCATCATGAAGATGTCCCAGGTAAATGACGGCCAGCCCCTTGGTTTTAATATGGGCTCTAGAAAACGGGTTATGGTTGGAAAGCCATAATACCACATAGTCAATTGAACAACCAAGGGCGTTCCTCTAAAGATCGATACGTATATTTCTAATAGTTTTCTTAGCCACTTAGGCCCGACGGCTCGCCCGGCCCCGGTTAAAATACCCAGCATTAAGCCTAAGATGGCCGAGGGAATGATGATCTCAATGCTCAGCGCCAAGCCCTTGTTGAGAGCCGGGATGAGGATAGTCGTGTAAAATTCCCAGGTATTCATCTATCAGCGGCCTGTTAGCTCAGTTAGGCGGGAGCAGAAGAGGGCTGTCCGGCTATTTACGTATTCATCCAATAAAAGCTCAGGGGATCCCTGTTCGACCACCCGGCCGTCTTCCATAAAGATTATCTCGTTAGTTAGGTGGCGGGCGAAACCTATCTGGTGGGTGACCATCAGCATGGTCATGCCGCCCTTGGCCAGATCGGCGATGACGTTTAAGACCTCGCCTATCAGCTCAGGATCTAAGGCTGAGGTGGGTTCATCTAAGAGCATAATCTTAGGGTCCATGGCTAAGGCTCTAGCGATAGAGACCCGCTGCTTTTGTCCGCCGGAGAGCTGGGCGGGGTAGTGGTCGGCCTTATCAGATAAGCCAACTCTATTTAATTCTAAAAGAGCCCGCTCGTAAGCTTGAGCCTTAGTTAGGCCTTTAACCTTCCTAGGGGCGATGGCCACGTTGTCCTTGGCCGATAAGTGATCGAAGAGGTTAAAATCCTGGAAGATCATGCCGATCTCTTGGCGGAAGGAGCAGATATTTTTGCGGCTCATTTCTCTAGCTGATTTACCATCTAAGATGACGTCGCCGCAGTCAGGCGGATTTAAAAAATGTATGCACTGAAGGAGGGTGGATTTACCGCTGCCCGAGGGCCCGATGAGGACCTTGAGCTGACCCTTTTCTAGGTCAAAGGATATGTCATCTAAGATGAGCTTACCGCCTAAGGACTTATAGATGCCCTGAACGGATAAAAGAGGCACAAGGGCCTTTTCTTCTTTTTGAATTTCCGGGGATGGCGTGGATAGAGCGTTTGTCATGGCTTTTCGGCGACCTGGGCCTCATGTCCTAATCCTTGGATACGGGTACGGCGCTCTACGGCCCTAAGAGCCGTGACCCCAAGGTGGGTTAATAAAAAGTAAAGTAAACCGGCTAGTAGATAAAAGGGTATATGCCGGTGGGTCATAGAGACCATGTGCCCGATCCTAGCCATGATTTCCACCGTGCCTAGCACGTAGGCAATGGCTGAGTCTTTAAGGATGATGGAGTATTCGTTGGACCAGGCCGGAATAGCTAAGCGCAAAGCCTGGGGGAGGATGACGTGGATAATAACCCCTACGGTGGAAAAACCTAAGGATTTGGCGGCCAGGAACTGGCCGTGATGGAGCGAGAGGATAGTGCCCCGGAAGATCTGGGATTGGTAAGCGCCGCTGACTAAGCCTAAAGCCGTAACGGAAGCGACCAGGGGAGGAAAATTAACCGGATGGCCTAAAATCTTGGCTAAGATCGATTCCAGCCAGCCGAAAACCCCAAAGTAAAAGAGAAACAAGAGAACTAAAATGGGGATGCCCCGAAAAAACCAGACGTAGATAGCCGCCAAGGCCTTAGCCCAGCGGGGGCCGAAGACTTCAATGGCAGCTAACGGTAGCCCAATAATGAGGCCGCAGATCATAGCCCCAACTATCAGGATAATGGTGTATCCAGTGCCGCGAAGGATATACAAGGCCGACTGGACGGTTGCGAGATCAAAGAAATCGGGCATGGGGGGCCTGGAGGGTTTGAGAAGAAAAAAAAGCAAAGGATCCTGGGAAAGGCGTACGCCTTT
>JAITJB010000128.1 GCA_031279155.1 Deltaproteobacteria bacterium
CGATCTCTTTGGTGGGGCAAATCCACTGGGAAAATCTTTTTGATCCGGCCAGGACCGGGCGTCATCACGACAATGCGGTCGGCCATAAATACGGCCTCGTCGACGTCATGGGTTACGAAGACTATGGTCGTACCCTTCTCGCTTTTAAGTGACAAGATCTCTTCTTGCATCGACATTCGCGTCAGGGCGTCGAGTGAGCCTAAGGGCTCATCCATAAAAATTATCTCCGGATCTACGGCCAAGGCCCGGGCGATGGCTACCCGCTGACGCATACCGCCTGATAGCTGCCAGGGAAGGTATTTACTAAAAAGCTCTAGTCCTACTCGCTTGATGAGCCCCTCGACCTTTTCAGCCCGCTCGCTTTTTCCTATCTTCTGTGATTCCAGCCCCAATTCCACGTTTTTTTTAACCGTTCGCCAGGGCAATAAACCGTAGTCCTGAAATATAGTCACATAGCGTATGGATGGCTGGGTTACCCTCTGCCCGCCAATGGTTATCTGCCCTGAGGTTGGTTTATCGAAGCCGGCCATTAGGTTAACTAGCGTTGTTTTGCCGCAGCCGCTTGGCCCCACGAAACAGACGAACTCCCCTTTTTCAACGCCAATATTGACGCCCGAAAGCGACTGCCAAGGCGGCCTTAAGCCATCATCGAAAATTTTAGAAACATCGCTTAGTTCAATGAGCATAAGAAGTTATCTCCACCTTTTTATGAGCCTTTCGGACCCACGCCCCAAACCCGGCCAGCCCAAGTCTCAAACAAGGCGATGGCTCGGTCCAAAAGGAGACCCAATACCCCGATGGTTATCATGGCGCAGACGACCAGGTCGGTGCGGAAGCCGTTTCTGGCGTCGATGATTAAAAAGCCCAGCCCGCTTTGGGTCCCTAGCATCTCGCCAGCCACCATAAAAATCCAAGCCGTGCCCAAAGCCAGGTGGAGCCCGGTGATGATGTTGGGAAAGATAGAAGGTAAGACAATCTTAACCATCAATAGAGGCTGCTTGATGCCAAAATTTGAGGCAACTTTTAGGTACAAGGGATCGAGGAGGCGCGTGGCGGCAATGGTCGTTAAAAGAACCGGGAAAAAGGCTGAGATAAATATGATAACCGTAGCCGGGATGTCGCCTATGCCAAACCACATGACGATAAAAGGAAACCAAGCTACCGGCGATATGGGCCTTAAGACGTGGACTATGGGCTCAACTATGGCCCAAACCCTTGTCAGCCAGCCAAATACCAGGCCCAAGACGATGCCTATAAAGCTCGCCGCCAGGTAGCCGATAAAAAACCGCCTCAAGGTGACCAGGACATGCTCCAATAGCGTTCCGTTTTTGGCGATCTCTTTAAAGCCCATTAGAACTTTAGCCGGCGGCGGCAGAAGGGCTGGCGGGTATCTCCCGGTCAGAACCAGCCCTTCCCAGACGGCCAATAATAGGCCCAAGCCGATGATAACGTTTAAGAGCTTTCGCATTAACTATTTTAAGCCGTTTTCGACAAAGTCCTCATATGAGGGAGAATTTTTTAAAAGATCGTATTGAGCCAAAAATTTCGTCAGCTGATCGTAGTCTTCCTGCCTGAGATCGAGATCGCTGTAAGATATTGTTTCAAGCGAAATCTTTAAGACCTCCTGATTGGCCGTCATGTATTTAGAGGCTAAATCGAACACTCTAGCGTCTTTAAGTTCAGCGGCGGCGCCCGCGGCTCTATAGCCGCGAACAAGCTCTTGGGCTGCGGCCTTATCGCCTTTAATAAAATTATTGTGCAAAACTAAGCCGCAGCAAACGGAGTTTTTCCAAATTTGATCAGCGGTAAATAATATTTTGCCATTACCGTTAACGATAGATATGGCCGCAAAGGGATCGGCTACGATGTAGCCAGAAATACGCTTTTCGGACAAGGCCACCGGCATCTCCGGGGGCGGGAGAACGACAATATTTAGATCGCTATAGGCCACCCCGACGTTTTGGAGAGCTAAGTGTAAGAGGATGTTCATGGTGGAGAAGGGCTCGGGTATGGCCACGGTTTTACCCTTAAGATCGCTAACGCCAGCTATGTCATGACTTACTATCATGGTCGCCCCATCGCGGTGGGCCAACGATACGGCCTTAAGATCGATACCCTCTTCTTTGGCCTTCATGGCGAACTCGATAAACATGGTCGCCCCGTCGACCCGCCCGGAGACCAAGGCGTCGACCAACTCCGGCCAGGTGCCGTACTTGATGAGCTCGATGGCAATTTTAGAATCAGTCTTAGCCTCGACATCGTCTTTTAAAATAAAGAGCGGTATGGAGTGGGTGATTGGTAAATAGGCTAGCTTGACCGTCCGGGCTTGGGCCCAGCCAACAGCGGGGATAGAAAAAAGAAAGACCAAAAGAAAAACAAAAACCAATTTTTTCACGGCGTCTCCTCCTGTGATTTTCTGATTGCTGTGATTTTGCTGATAGCAGTGATTTTGCTGATTGCTGTGATTTTGCTGATACCAGTGAATTTGCTGATAATGGTGATTTTACTGATAGCAGTGAATTTGCAGAGTGATGATTTCGATAATGGACGATGATTTAATCTTAAACTAAGCTCTCGTGGGCCAGCGCGCCCTGCGCTCACGCATATCGAAAGCGATTTTATCGGCTAGCTTTTTGGGATCGAGCTCGACAATCATGGTAGCGCCAAACATATTTAAAGTTTCTTCGGTCAGAAAACGCGTTACATTTTGGGAGCCCAAGATGGGCGCGTGGACCGAATGGTAGGAATTTACGCCCAAAAGCCTAAAGGCCGTGGCCGCCGCCAAGCCTTTTTCGTTGGACCATTCGGGGCTGGCGAAGGCCAAGGGCATGTCTTTGATATTTAAAGAAAGACTGTCGCTTAAAGCCCGAAACAGGGCCGAAGCCCGGGCGTTATCAAGGCATTCGCCCATGTGCCAGACCGGCGGGAGAGCCCCCAAAAAGGATCTAAGTCCGTCGCCTGCCAGATCGCGGGCTTTGGGATGAATAAGACCAAGCTTTAAGAGAGCAAATGAGGCGCAGCCGTTGGTGAGAACTAAGACGTCATTTTTGATTAAGTTCTTAGTTAGTTCTACGACATTTTTTTCGTAGACAACTCTAGGATTGCTACAGCCAACTAAGTTAACTACCCCGGTGATCTGGCCTGTTTTTAAGGCTTCGGCCAAGGACTTAATAACATCAGGGCCTAGGTTTTCTAAAGAAAAGCCTATCTCGCCTTCGACCTCAAAGGGCGGGATATAGATGGGGACCTCGCGGCGCACGGAAAAACTTTCGATACCCCGCCGTATGATGGTTTTAGCTAGTTCGCTCGTCTGACTTAAATTTGAGTGGTCGTGGTCGTAGCCGTAATGCTCAGCCCCAGGGAGCCTAGCAGAATCGCTGGTGGTGACAACGACCGTAGAAAAACACTTAGCTATTTCCATAATGGAGGGGAAGACGTCTTGGACGTCGGCCACCCACAGATCGAGAGCGCCGGTAGCTAAGACGCATTCGGCGCCAGCGGCGTTAGCTAGAGGAATCACCCCGCCGTACCTATACATGGCCGATAGTCCTGAGCAGCAGATGCCGTAAAACTTGATAGATTTGGCGCCATGATTTTTGGCTATCTCTAGCATCTCTTTGCTGCGGCCGCATTTAACTATCTGACTAACTAGTAGAGGCGAATGCCCGTGGACAGCGATGTTAACCGTCTCTCGATCGAGAGCGCCTAAATTTACTTTGACCGTGCTTCTAGAGGGGAGCCAGAGCAAACTATCCATGGCGATGGAAGATCCCATCACGCTGCTCCAAGCAAAGGCCAGGCCGCAGCGGTGAAACTGTTTCATGATGTTTCGCCAATCGCCGTCGGTTCCGGTCGAGGTCCTATGGAAGGCCTCGAAGACCTCGTGGTAGACGCTGATGGGGAGGATGTCCAAGTTTTTCCAAGTAAGCCGCCTTTCCGGCGGAGCTAAGGCGGCTAAGGTCCGATGGCTTCCAGGCTCGGTTCGGCTTAAATCCTCTAAAAGAACGTCGGCTAAGTCTGAAGCGATTTGAGAGAGCTCTCGCCCCTCAAGGTCGATTCCCAAGAGCTTGGCCGTATTTAAGACCTTTTGGCCTCCCATGATGGCTAGATCCAAGCGGCCAGTAGCACTAGCCTTTAAGGCCAGCATGACCTCTCGCCCTCTGGCCCCGTGGGCGGCCGCGCCTGCGGCTATCATGCGCAGGAGATTTCTGGCCACAATCAAATCAGCTTCGGCCCCGCAGCTGCCGCGCCGGCTTTTCTTGGTTATCTTGCAGGGCCCCATGATACAGTTTTTGCAGCAAACGCCAGCTAAACCGTAAGTGCAGTGGGGTTTTTGAAGATCAAAGCGGTCAAAGACGGTCTCTAAGCCTAAGCTCTCGAGGCGGCGGAGCATTTCGGCCACCGCTTTATCTGGCGTTTCGGCTATAACCTCCCTCTTAGAGGGAAAGCTCTTCCGATACGCGGCCACGGCTTGAGAATAATCGTCGAACCCTCTCTCCGACTCCCCAATATGGCTATGACCATGGCCGTCTCGACAGCTGCCCGAAGACATATCAATACCTTGACCGATAAAAGGCCAAAATTAGCCCAGAAATATTATTATGGAAATTTTGCTTAAAAATTGGCTTAGTTAATGCTATAAGCTATAAAGATATTACCTTGGAACCACTGAGAATTCTAACGCCTTTTCATATTAAATGTCAACAACAATTTTTAGACAATAAAAATTTAGATTCCAAAATATTTATCTCGCCTTATTGTCAACTAATATCTCGTTCTAATGTCAATTGATAACTCGCCCTATTGTCAACATACATCTCGC
>JAITJB010000213.1 GCA_031279155.1 Deltaproteobacteria bacterium
CAGGTCAGGGTCGCCAGGACCTGCGCCCACAAGATAGACTTTGCCCGTCATTGAGCGTCCTTATGGGCTTTTGGCGGAGGATTCTGACCCTGACAGAGGACCGATGCCCCACAATCCAAGAGATAATCAGCCGCCATATTGCCTAGATCGCCCGCGCCCGTAAGACCCGAACTTAGGGGGCAGGCTTTTTGACAACGTAGAACCTGAACGCCTTGGGGATCGGAGGCTATAGCGTCGATTATGAGCTCATGTCCCTCATCGCGCGCCCAGGCCGCCGCCGGGGCGTGGCAGCCGGCCCCTAACCGGCCCATAAAAGCCCTTTCAGCCGTCATGGCCAGACTACTTAGGTGATGGTTAAGAGGCGCAAGATAAGAGAGTAATTGTTGGTCATCTGCGCGGATTTCCAGGGCCAACTGGCCCTGGCCCGGGGCTGGCAGCATAATCTCCGGTGGGATCTGGTAGCTCTGAGCGCAGTTGAGACCCTCTAGCCGGCTTACGGCAGCCGCAGCTAAGATAATGGCGTCGGCGATTTGACCGATTTTATCAAGCCTTGTGGCCACATTTCCTCTTATGGGGACGATTGTTAAATCTCGCCGAAAGTTTAGTAAAAGAGCTTGGCGTCTAGGGCTTGATGTGCCCACTTTAGATCCCTTGGGTAGGGTTTTAAGAGTGTGATTATCGCGAGAAACCAAAAGGTCAAAGGCGTTGCCCCGTTCGGGCGCCGGGCCTAAAGTCAGCCCCTGGGGCAATTGAAAAGGCAGATCTTTGGCGCTGTGGACAGCCAGATCGATTTGACTATTTAAAAGGGCTTCTTCAATCTCTCTGACGAATAAGCCCTTATCGCCTTGGCCGGGCCCCAAGATGGAGGCCGGGGAATCGCCAGAGGTCTTGATGGTCTTTAGAATTATATTAAGATCCGGCCGCAGACGCTTAAGGGATGCTATGACTAATTTAGTCTGGGCTACGGAAAGCGGGCTGCCCCTGGCCCCCACTACGAGGGTCTTAGATTTATTAGTGGGACGAGCCACAACCAGCGCAAGAAGTGGCGGCGCAAGAGCCGCAGGAAGAAGAAGTTGATGTTTGCGAGGTAAAAGATGAGTCTCCGCGCCCCGACTTAGAACCAAACCTGAAGCTGGAAAGGAATTTTTCGCATTTATGATCGCCGCAATCCGGGCAGGCGATTTGTTCACGGGAGTTTAGGACGAGCTCCTCAAATTCGCGACCGCATTTTTGGCATTTAAATTCATAGATAGGCATAAGTAAACCTCTTAAAGAAAGGCTAATGAGCTTAGCGATATAAGGCCGCCAAAATTATCAGGGAGTCAAGCCCGACAATATGGCCATTTTATAATATAATCACTTTTATGGCAATATGCAATGATGGTCCGAAAATAAAACCCTAGGCAGGAGGAAAAAAAAGCCCCAAAAAAAAGCCAAAAAAAGTTAAAGGCCAAAATAAGCCGCCCCGGTAGGTCCGCAATTTTGTTCGGTATATTGGTTTTAGCTTTTAGCGGTGAGCCCATATTAGGCCTTGTGTCTAGCTTAGAAACATCGCCGGTTGACCTTTATTACCGCTTGAAATATAATGAATAACGTTTTGGCCAGAAGGAAACGACTTTTTTCGCCAATTCAGAAATTTATTGTTCTATATTGGCAAGACTAGAAACTCATCTGATAGCCCCCATTATTGAGGGGGACGCGAGTTTGTCGCCTCATTAAAGGAAGGCACGATGGCCCGGGATAATAACCCCGATAATCCCGATAAAAACCAAAGCCCGGTTACGGTATTGGAGCTAGACTCCTCTGACGTAGTGGCTTTGACTCAGCATCAAGAAATGCCAGCGCCCTACCAGCAGCCGGAGGAGAGGGTTATAACCTCGTTTCGGGGTAATCCGGTGGAGCGCTTTCCCTCGTCAGGCGCCGAAGCCGATATCTACATAGTTAAAACGCCCCAAGAACGCCAAATTTTAAAACTCTACCG
Organism: Deltaproteobacteria bacterium; assembly: GCA_031279155.1. Lineage (GTDB taxonomy): Bacteria > Desulfobacterota > Desulfarculia > Adiutricales > Adiutricaceae > JAISWF01. The sequence continues at coordinate 1,982 of JAITJB010000213.1, forward strand.
GCAAGGACTTAACCCCAAAGAGGATGTCCTAAAGAAAATCTCCGAAGTTTCCCGCCGCCTGCCCAAACACGTAGTCCGGCTCTTTGACAGCGGATTTGACCAAGAAACCAATAGCTGGTTTGAGTTGATGGAGTTCGTTGAAAACGGGTCCTTAGCCACCTGGATAGGTCGCGGTCAGGCCAGAGATTTTGATTTTAAAACCCTGGTCAGCCAGCTGACCGAGGCCGTAGACGCCCTCCAGGTCGCTGACATGGTCCACCGCGATCTTAAGCCCTCTAACGTTTTAGTGCGCTCGGTTAAGCCGCTAGAACTGATCTTAGCTGATTTTGGCATCACCAATGTCATGCATAACGTATCATTGAGGGCCACGGAACGCAATTTTACTCCCGAATACGCTCCCCCGGAAATGGATCTGGCCTCCAAGGCCGGCGATTGGTGGTCCCTAGGCATTATCTTCTACGAGGTACTGACCGGGACCATTCCCTTTTTAAACATGAGCTTTGAGGAAATCTTAGATGCCCTGACCAGACCGGTTGAGATTCCCACTGAGCTCGATGAGCGAAGCCAACAGCTGCTCAAGGGCCTTTTGACCAGAGATATTGAGCATAGGTGGCGAGCCTCCCAAATCCGTCAGTGGCTTTTAGGCCATGATCCCATGGTCTTCTACGACGTTGAAGTGGCCTCCTTTAAAAAGGGCGACGGCAGGCAGCCCTTTGAGTTTTTAGGTCGGGAATTTCACGAGTTAGGCGATCTGGCCCTGGCTATAACTATGAGCGACGCCAATTGGCAGGCCGGCGCCAAATTATTGGCCAGGGGCACTCTTTCAGAAATGCTGCGTAAACGCGGCGATACCCTCGATGAAACTAGAATAGAAGCTCTGGCCTGCGGCGATTCCAATGAGTACGTCTTTCGCTTTGTCCATACTTATTTAAGCGACCGCGAACCCATGTACCGTGGTCGGCCTTTGACCGGGGAGAGCCTCTACATCGCCTCCCAGATACCCTCAGCCAATCCTAGGTCAGCCGAAGGGGATTTCGTCCAAAGGACGCTCAATCGGGGTTGGGACTCTCTAGTGACCTTTTTATTTGAGGTTAGCCACCCTAAGCTTCAGCCATTATTCCTAAGCATTATATTTTATATTCAAAAATACAAAATAGAAAAGAAAGAAATAGATGCTAATACACTAAAAGATATTTTATACGCAGCATTTAATAGAAAGTTATTTTATTGGGGGAATTTGCCACGACAAGACAGTAAACTTGTCTATCAAATAAAAAAATCAAATCTAAACTACCATGTTTTTTGGCCTATAAAATATGCTATCGATGTTAAAGGCAGGCTTTTATCGACAAGAGACTATAACGCGTTGGGTGGAGAAAAAATAGTCCTCACCCAAACTATAGCCAAGCAGTTATCGCATATTGAAACATATTCAAGTGGAATTAAACAATTAAGAGATCGTAAAACTGCGGGTATGCTTCTATTAGCAGAGGACATACCAGGTACAAGCTTTGCTGTCAGTAATGGTAATAAGGTATATTCTCGCTCAGATCGAGATTATGATGAAATTATTAGAGTTAACTTCTGGAAATTTACTAAAGAAAACCTTGAAGTATTAAATAGTACTAAAGATAATCTTGAATTATTTATTATCAGCGGTAAATTAGTTAATGAATCTAAGATACTGCTTTATTATGTCGATAAATTGTTAAATGGCACGATAAGAATTCAGGATCCCGATATTGAACAATTTAGCTCTGTCAAAGATTATATGAATGGTCTAACCTTATTTATGCATAAGTTAAAAGATATTATTATAATCCCTGCGTTTTTACTTGTTATTATCGCGGCTGTCTCATTTTATTTCTCACCAAGATATTCATTTAAATTATCAGGAGTAGGTTTTATCTTTTCAGTTTTATCTGCCGCCAAAATTGGTGCGATGTTTTATCTAATGAAAATAAAAAATAAACTTGCAGATAGCGTTAGATACGTGGAGCTAAGAGTTAAAGTTCCAAAATGATGAATACGACTCATCGGTAACTTTTTTGGCTAAGCTAGATTTTTCGCCACCAGACTTTTCGGCGTCAGCCATTTCGCCATTGACAGACTCTTGCTCTTCTTCCTCGCTCTCCTTCCTCGGGCCTTGTAAATTCCCCTATTTAGCCCTCGATTAAAACTTCCCCCATCCTCCAACTCGTACGGTTTTTAAGGCGACTTTGTCTGGTCTATAGGAGCGTCGTCGGGCGCTAGGGTATAGATCAAGACCATCGTCTCTTGGCGGCACAAAGCCTCCATAGAGGCGCTCTTTGGGGCTTTTGCATCCAAAAAGATAACTGATAGATCTAAGCTATTGTCGCTGAGGCTTACCCGTACCATCTCCACCGGCCCATTAAATCCCCGGACAAAATCTACCAAGGTCTTAAAATGACCTTCAAAGGTTGAGATAAAGACGGCTGGCTTGGCTTCATGGTCGTATCTTGAGGTCAGGCTACCAAATTGACCGCCTTTAACCTCCAAAAAGATCAGAAAACGGTTGGGAGCCTCAAAGGCTGTTCTGATTTGACTTATGGTGCCATGGCCCTGGCCGGTTAAGGGGCAGGGTGCGTATTGAGATAGTGGGTTTAAGATATCAAGGGAATTTTCGCTACCGGGCTTTGGTTCTACGGGGTTTTCGGCAGCTTCGGTTGTCTGGTCGCTTTGGGAAATTTCGTTACCGGCCTTTGGTTCTACGGGGATTTCAGCGGCGTGGGTCGCCTGGTCGGTTGAAGAAATAGGCTCGTTTGCCATCTCTTGGGTGGTATCGGAAGTATTTTCGGTTTCTAGCGGAGTATTACTTTCTAAATTGCTAGATGCGCCCTCGTCTCTGAGATCTTCGCCTCGGGCGGCGGAATTGGCGGGTAAGTCTGGCGCTTGAGCTTCTGGCGTATTTTGGCTAGATGAAGGCTGAGACCAAATATAGCCAGGATTACCAACAGTAAGGGTGGGTTGGCTCAGGATTGGGTTTGACGGGGCCGCTCTTGAGACAGTAACGGTTGTGGCCTGCCTTTTGGCCTCCGAAGTGGGGTCCAGCTTTTTGGTCGTATCGCCCGTAAAATCAGTTTCTTCAGTTTTTTCTGTTTCTTCTTTTACTTCAGTTACTTCTGTTTCTTCTTTTTCT
>JAITJB010000217.1 GCA_031279155.1 Deltaproteobacteria bacterium
ACCGGGATGTTGCAGGCCCAAGCTAGCCAAGATAGGCCGCTACTTAAGCCGATAAAAAAATCTGCGTGTCTTAAAACTTCAATCCTTTTGGATAAAGAGAGATTTCCGGTAAAATCTTCGGCCCCGTGGGGGATCTGGTTCCAGGTAAAACCCATGCCCACGGTGCTTTCCCGATCGATAGCCAGCACCCGGTAGCCAAGGGATTTTAAGTGGTTAATGACGATGTTCCAACCGTGGCCGTTGTTCCAAAACTTAGCTTGACACGAGGATTTGGTGGCAATGCAGACGTAGGGTTCTTCTAAGCCCTCGGGTCTTTTGACATTCAAATTTAAAAGAGGCGGAACTTCTTGGGGGTCAACGCCTAAGATGTAGCCTGCCGTGCGGTGAAGACCGACCTGACGAAAATCGATGGGCTGATTATCTAAATTATGGCCAAAAAAGAGGCCCACCCGATAAGAGGCGTAGGGCTCCTTGGTTACGACTTCTTGGGGTATATTAAATGTAATTTCAGGGTACTGATCGCGGAAGATTTCCAATAGCTCTTTACCCATGGCGCATTCAAGCTTACAGCCATGTTTTTGCCGAAATTTTTCAGCATAAGGAAACCAGCCGATCAGATCGCCTAGAGTCCCGACGGGAAATTTTATTAAAACCTCGCGGTCTCTGAGATCCAAATGGTGATCCACCAATGGTTCAGGGGTACCCCACTCCCAGATGCGCACGATAAAGGGCACATAAAACTTTTTGGTGCTGACCACCCAACCCTCTTCGGTGTCGCAGGCAAATAAGGTATTGCCTGATTCCTCGTCTAAGAGTTCGACGTGCCATTTGCCCTTTGGGACCCAAACACGGACGCCGTCATTAAAATCAAAGCGCACCCCTTGGGGACCGACCATCGTAGGGAGATCTGGCGGCTGGACAAAGAAGGGATCGTGTTGTTCGGTAGGGCCAGCCGCCGGTAAATGCTCAGCTGTCACCGAAGGCTCAGCCGCGCTCGTGGCCCCACTAGAAACACTATTATCGCCGGTGTTTTCAGAATTCTGGGCTTCTATTGTTTGTTCTGTCTGGCCTTGATCGCCGGTACTGTCCGAACTCACTTAAATTCTCTCCTATTTATTATTTTAGCCTTAGAAATCTTTATGATTAGCTACCTACGCATTGATTTGGTTAGGTGAATCATGACAGCCGCCACCGCCGCCGGGGTCACGCCCCTGAGCCTCCCAGCCTGACCTAAAGTAGAGGGCTTTTTGGCCATCAAGATCTCCGTAGCCTCGCCGCTAAGCCCTGGTACATGGCGGAAGTCTAGATCCATGGGTATGCTCTGGTGTTCCCTTTGACTTACCTGCCGCATTTCCGAAGCCTGCCTGGTCAGGTAACCTTGGTATTTTATCTCTGTTTCTAAAGTTAAAGCCGCCGAGCTTTCCATCTGAGCTAAGCCATCAACTAAGCCGTAAAGATGTTTTAGCCCGATATCCGGACGCCTTAAAAATTCCGCCGCGCTGACCGTCCCCGATAAGTAGACCGCCCTATCGGGTAAATTATGCTGGTCTTTGAGGGCATAGGCCATAGATGGGGTTATTTTGGTAGTCATTAGTTTTTGGCCAAATAGCTCTAAGTCGGCTTTCTTAGCCAAAAACTTTGAGCGCCTCAATGAATCCAAAAGGCCTAAGGAATCGGCCAAAGGCGATAAGCGCAGGTCAGCGTTATCTTCTCTGAGGCTTAAGCGCCATTCAGATCGGCTGGTAAACATGCGGTAGGGTTCAGTTACGCCATAAACCGTCAGATCGTCGAGCATAACCCCGGTCAAAGCCCGCTCCCGGCCTAAGGCCATGGGCTCTCGGCCAGAGGCTCTTAAGGCCGCGCCTACGCCGGCCCAAAGGCCTTGGGCTGCGGCTTCCTCGTAGCCGCTGGTCCCATTTATCTGGCCGGCCATAAATAGACCTTTGATTAGCCTCGACTCCAAGGTCGGCTCAAGGTAAGTGGGATCGCAGATATCGTATTCAATGGCATAACCGGGCCTGGCTACGTTAGTCTCTTCTAAGCCTAAAATTGTATTAATCAGGGCCTGCTGGACCTCAGGCGATAGTCCCGTGGGCATTCCGCTCGGATAGATCAAATCCGGCCCATCGGGCTCCAAAAAAATATGGTGCCTCTCCCGATGGGGAAAGCGGCGGACTTTATCTTCTAGCGAGGGACAATAGCGAGGCCCAGCGCTGACGGGATCGTCGGCGTAAATTTTGGAGCATTTTATGTTGTCGCGAACTAAGCGGTGGGTCTCAGAATTGGTGTAGGTGAGAAAACAGCTGACCAGATTTCGGGGAGGACCACTTAAAACCGAAAAGGGCCTGGCCTTGGGATCGCCTGGCTGCTCAATTAAGCCCTTGGTATTAACCGTCTTGGCCTCTAACCTAGGAGCGGTGCTCGTTGAAAGCCTAGCCATCTTATGGCCGAGGGCTTGTAGGCCCGGACGAGTTAAGGTGGCCGGGGGTTCCCCGACCCGGCCCCCGGGCTGAGAATTTAGTCCATGGAAAATCTGACCGTTCCAGAAAGTGCCGCCAGTAAAAACTAAGGCCCCACAAGCTAAAAAACGACCGTCGCCCAAGATAAGTCCTTGGACGCAGCCGTCAACAACTTTGGCCTCTTTAGCCTCGCCGGCTAAAACCGTAAGGCCCGATTGGTTACTGACAAATTCTTTGGCTCTTTGGCTATAAAGAGCCCTGTCGACCAGATTTCGGGTAGCCCGGCTAGCCGGCCCCTTACTTTCACCTAAGACCCGACACTGGATAGCGGCTAGATCGGCCCCCATGGGGGCATAACCCCCTAAGGCGTCGACCTCCCTTAAAAGACCGCCCTTAGCTGGCCCGCCAAAGGCCGGGTTACAGGAAAGGACCCCGATGGTCTCGGGGTTCATGGTAACTAATAGGGTTTTAAGACCTAAGCGGGCCGCAGCCAAGGACGCCTCGATGCCCGAGTGGCCCCCGCCTACGACAATAACATCGAAAATCACTTGACTAAAAAGCCCCCCACAGGGAATTAGATTTGGCTCACGGTGGATAAACGCCGGGATAGTACGGGCCAGGGTAGGGATTAGACGGCCGGCCAACATAAGGCTGTCGCCTTTTTTTGGTCGAAGGCGCCCGATCACCTGGTCTTAAGGGCACTGGACCGCCTTTAGGCCGACGCATGGCTAAGGTCGTCAGATAGGGGTCTGAACCGTAATAAATATTATCTCGGTTGTTTTCATCAATACCCACCGGCACGTTAGTAATACCATAATCATGGACCTTCTGCCAGTAAATTGCGGCCTGACGTAGGGCCCGGTTTTGTTCCGGGGTTGAGCCCCGCACCGACATAAAGCCCCGGTGGATGGTTATGGCCGTATCTTGATTGCGTAAATGGAGCCGGTAGATATCGTAGCCTGTGTTCCAAATGGTAGCGTAGGAGGGATCGCGAGCCAATCGCCATTCCAGCTCATTTTTGACCATATCTACGGTCAAGGGCCGCCATGAAGTGTCTTGGGACATGGCTGGCGAGCTCTGGAGGCATAATAGGCCAATCACAGCTAAAAGCAAGATTAACCTTAATGCGCTCAAGCTTAACCTTAGGGTTAAGCTTGGGATTAATTTTATAATTAAAAAGTGGCTGCGCATATTAGATATGGCCCAACGTTTAGATATGGCTGAAAGTTTAGATATAGCCCAAAGATTTTTTTGAAAGCTCTTTCAAAGCGATACCGCTTAAATTAAAAGTAGGCTCAAAGCGGAATCTTGGGCGCCGGGATCATGGGCTTAGCCACAAACCTGATCGGCTCTTGGGAGTGCATATCCATGAGATCGATATCGAGATCGTCTTCGTCGGATAATTCGCCGGCCTGCCCTTGGGCCGAGACAAAGCTGTCCTCTGAGTCCTCTAGGTAGTTAACGATAACCGCCGTTGAAGCCTCGGGTTTTGATTTGGGTTTTGGTAGCGGCTTTGGCGGCGTAAACTTCAGAGGCTGCGGCTCTAAGAGCGGCATATTTGAGACTTCCGGGAAAGGCTCTAAAGCTGGCACCAGCTCAGGCAAAGCGTTAAGCGGCGGCAGAGCCTGAAGGAGGGCTGTGGCCTCGCTAGAGAGCGAGTAATCTGGCGCCAAGATGACCTCGGGGATCAAGGCGCTCTCGTCTTGCTGAGGGGGCAGATCTTGGGGATAATCGCCAGCTAAGTTTTTAGCCGGATCGTTTACGGGATCGTAGTCGCTACTGTCGAGCTGACTGTCGGCTTCCTCCCAATAGGGCTCTAGAGCTGAAGGGTCAGAGTCATGCTCAAAGAGTTCTTCCGATTGCGCTCCTAAAGAAGCCGGTTCACTACTTGGCGGGCCATCGTCTGGAAACTCAAAGACGTTATTGTGACCGCCGTCGGTAAACTCAAAGATGCCGGGGTTATCAACCTCAGAATTATCTAGGGGCTGATTGTCTTCGAGATTTTGATCATCTAAATTTTGATCTTCTAAAGACTCAAAGACGGCCGGGGTTTCGTCATCAAGCTCATCAAATAATTCTTGTTGGGCGTCTTCTTCTAAGGCGCCATCCATATCAGAATTTTGATCGCTATAGTTGGCCGGATCGTAGTCGTCCTCGGCGTAGCCAGTTTCTTCGAGGTTTTCCGAAGACAAGCGGGCCTCAGCCGCTTCGGCGGCGTCAGCCTCTTCTTGGGTCAGAAAAGAGTATTCGCGGCCACCGAAGTACCTGACCACAAAGTCAGACTGAGAACGACTAGAACTGGCGGCTTTGGGCTCAACTTGAGTCGTGGTTGGGGTCTGATTTTCAATCTTTTCTAAACAATCATCTTGCTCGAGTTTTTCTAAAGCCTCCTCAAGCTCAGGGCCGTCTTGGGAATCTAGCTCAAGGGCCTTAAGAGAGTCGGTGGAATCCGCCAAATTGAGATCGTCAGATTCTTTTGTCTCCCTTTGGGTAATAGAAGCCTCGTCTTGAAGGCTAAGATCGTCACCTGGCACAGGCTCACAGTAAAAACTATCGTCCGGAGCGGCTGGCTTTTCTGAGACAGGTGGACTTACGGCCTTAAGCTCTTCTGACGATTGAGAGTCAAAAGTTGCGGGATATTGTTCAGAATCAAGATCGGGGATATTGGTCCTAAGATTAACTTGGGCCGTATCAGACCTTGAGTCATCGCCCGACGGCTCCGCCGGGGCAAAATCTGGCAGCTGAGCCAAAAAAGCTTGGGTCTGAGAGATGGCATCGAGTTTTTTGGCTTCTAAGGCGTTATATGAATCTGAGTTATCTTCATTATCCGGGCTATCATCAAATCCGAGAGGGCGACCTATAGCTAAGGGCGTTCCGTTGGGAGCCCTAGGGTAATCGATGGCCCTAATTAATAGCTCCACGCCAGCCGAGGCCATGGGCGTTAAGGTATCACCAGAATGCTCATTTTTAGCCGGGCTTAATTCTAGAGAATCAAAGGCCTGATCATCGGTCGGCTGAAGGCTCTCAAAGGGCTCCTCTTGTGGGCTATCTAGGCTTTCTTCTTGAGGGGCTTCTAAACTATCCGGGCTATCTAAGTTATCAGAGCTATCTAAACTGAGACCAGGGTCTTCTAAGCTACCAGGGGTTTCTTCTTCAGAGCTCTCTAAGCTGAGGCCAGGGTCCTCTAAGCTATCAGGGGCTTCTTCTTCAGGGCTCTCTAAACTGAGACCAGGGTCCTCTAAACTATCAGGAGTCTGTGCTTTAGCGCTTTCGGTTTCCCCTGGGCCGCTATCTAAGTCGTCCGACAGGTTAACGGATTCAGAAATCTCAGCGTTAAAATCATCAGGTGAAAAATCATCTTGGAGGGCGCCCTCGGCTAGAAGTTCCTTTGGGGCTTCCAACGGAGCTTCTTCCAATGAAGGCTCTTCGAGGGGGGCTTCTTCCAATGAAGCCTCTTCCAGCGGAGTCTCTTCTAGCGGAGTTTCCTTAATTGAGGCTGAAAGGCTCTCGCCTTGAGTTTCCTCAAGCAAAGGCTCTTCGGTCTGTTCTTCTGAAGGCGGAGCGATCTCTAGCTCACTAACCATGGCCGTGTCAGCCGATTCCATCAAGCCCTGGTAAAAGTCCACCTCGCTTGGCTCAACCAACAAAACCGATGAAGCTGGTCCACCATTGGCTGACGAACCTATGGGCGGCGGCGGATCATAGAACGGTTTTCCGCCGCCAGGTAAATCAGTTCGGTCTCCTTGATATTCAGCGTCATCTTCAGGCAGAACTGAAACCTCAACATGGAAGCCCCGAGGAGTGATCTTGACCTCCAGGCAGTCATCGGAGGTGACCACGGAAACAAAGAGACGGCTTTCCGATGGTTTGACCCTAACGGCCACACTCCGGTCAGAACCAGGGACCACAACTGACACTCGTGGGATTCTGCTGTTAGTCATAAAAAGTTTCGGACCTTTCCACGAAACGGGCCGACATAGGCTCGTTAGTTCACCTTCATAGTCTTCTTATCGGTTTTTTTGCGCCAAAACTTAAGCCTTTTATTTAATGTCGGCCCCGGCACTACTTATCAGCAGACCTCACCAACATCTAATAACTTTATCAAGTTGGTGGTACCGCTGACTTGAAGCGGCATGCCGCAAGTTAAAAAAACCACATCGCCCTTTTTAGCCAAAGCGGTTTTGACCAAAAACTCGCTGGCCTCCTGCTCGATCTGTAAAATAGAATCGCAGGCCGGAACGAGCGCCGGAATAACGCCCCAAGATAAGGTCAGCTGGCGGTAGGTACTAGGTTTCGAGGTCATGCCAACCACCGGCACTTGCTGGCGGTAGTGGGAAACTAGCCGGGCCGTGGAGCCGCCTTGAGTTACGGCTACGATAACCTTGGCCTTTTGATCTCTTGCTAAAATGGTTACAGCCTTAGTTATGCTGGCCCCCATTTTTTCAAGTTTCTCGCTAGCTTCCTCGTTAACAAATTTGGTGGAATCAATAGTTGGCTCAACTTGTCTGGCCACCCGATCCAGCATCTTGACCGACTCCACCGGAAACTGGCCAGCCGCCGTCTCATCGGAGAGCATGACGGCGTCGGTACCGTCTAAGATGGCGTTGGCCACGTCGGTCACCTCCGCTCTGGTCGGGCGAGGGCTATTGACCATGGAGGCCAGCATTTGGGTGGCGGTAATGACCACTTTGCCATGGCGCCTGGCCGCTTGGATAAGCTCTTTTTGGATTAAGGGAACTTCTTCTAAGGCCATCTCCACGCCGAGATCGCCTCTAGCCACCATCAGACCATCGGCCACCTCTAAGATGTTGGTGAGCCTCTTAAGAGCTTGGGGTTTTTCGATTTTCGCGATCAAAAGGGGCGGGTTACCAGAGCGGTTGATGTACTCGCGTATGGGCTTAAGATCGTCTTCGTGGCGGACAAAACTCATGGCCACAAAGTCTACCCCGCACTCCATGCCAAAAATCAGATCCGATCGATCCTTTTCGGTAAAGGCCTTGATGGATAGATTGGAATCCGGTAAATTAACTCCCTTGTGGGCGCTTATTATGCCGCCGGTCAAGACCTCAGCCGGCAGACAATCGGGCTGTTTTTCCAAGATCTTAAGCTCTAAGGTGCCGTCGGCCAATAGGATTCGGCTGCCCTCAGAGACGTCTTCTAAAAGGTGGGGATAGTTGACGGTTAAGGTGTCGGGCGGGGAGTCGCCAGAACCAAATACCAACTTGACCTTTTGGCCGGTTTCAAGTCTCCGCTCGCTAATGGCGCCCAGCCTGATCTTTGGGCCGGAGAGATCTTGGAGGATCCCTACCTCCCGACCAGCTTGCCTGGCCAACTTGCGGATGAGCTCAATATTGGCTCGGTGGCTTTTGGGATCGCCGTGGGAAAAATTGAGTCTAGCGACGTTGAGGCCGGACTCAATCATAGCCGCCAAAACCTCAGGCGAAGAAGAGGCCGGACCAATGGTGGCCACAATTTTTGTCTTGCGCAGATCAACGTGTTCCGTCATAATTCAACCTCTGACGTCTCACCGCACCGAAAACGTGTGTTCGGGCGGCCCCTTTGACAAGGTATGGTTGATAGCGACCCTAGAGCGGGCGCTTAAAGGGAACCCTGGCTCGGATCCCCTGCTAAAGGACCTATTGGATCGAAATGATAAATAGAGCCAAAATAAAAGGTCGGTCGCAAAAACTAGGTGGGGACAATGGCAGCAATAAAAGATTCTAGCATCTTATTTGTAAAAATTACAATAATTTATCGCTAAATCTTTAACAAAGTCTTCATCGGCTAAAGGCCACACAAAAGCCTCCTACCCTATGATATCTCAAAATGGCAAATTAATCCAACAGGCTATTAAATGACTGGTAAACCCATGTTTTCTAACACGGCTTTAGTGGCCTGGGCCCGCGATGTTGGGAGCGATCGCCTGGAAACAGATTCCCTGGAAGAGGCCATTAGGCCCCTAATGGAAAAGTTAAGGCTACCTAAGGGACTAGTATCTTCGATGACCGGCATCATTTCTAGGCCCCTTTATCCAACCAATTTTCCGCCCAGCCATGGGGCCATCACGGCCTCGGAAAAAGTTTTTCAAAATTTTGACCGAAACCTTATCGATCTTTTATTTTCCACCTCCGTGGGCCGCGATTACCTAGAGCCCTCTACGGCCTCCATCATCCAAGCCGCCTTGGGGCTAGGCCCTAAGGTAAAAAGTTTAGATCTAGGTAGCGCCTGCTTAGGCTTCATCGATGGCCTGGAACTGGCGGCCCTTAAAATCGAGGCCGGTTTAAGCCAATACGCACTCGTTACGGCGGGTGAAAACAGTCGCCCCCTTTTGGAAAACACTTTAACCAAGCTCTCTAACCCGGAAGTATCGATAAGGACCTTTTTTAAAAATTTCGCCTCCCTTACTTTAGGTAGCGGCGGGGCGGCCATGGTCGTGGGTCCAGCCCATCTCCACCCCAAGGCCCCTAGGATTTTGGGCTTAGTCAGCTTAAGCGACGCCAAAAACAACCACCTGTGCCGAGGCGACTTTAACGGCATGGAGACCGATTCGGCGGCCCTTTTGGTGGCCGGCGTTAGCCTAGCTGAAAACACCTTCGCTGAGGGGGCTCTCCGCTTTGGCTGGACGCCTAAGAGCTTTGACGTAATCGTCTGCCACCAGGTAAGTGAAGCCAATACTCGCCGCTTCAGCCAGGTTTTGGAGCTACCTTGGGAGAGGCTGGTTAAAACCTACCCAACCTACGGCAACATGGGCCCAGTGGCCGTGCCCTTCGCCTTTGATCTAGCCTGGGAAGAGGGTTTAATTAAGCCTGGCCACCGGGTGGGGCTCATGGGTATCGGCTCGGGGCTTTGCTGCGCTATGATGGAGGTCCAAATCCCACTTTAGGGAGCTAACTATGAGCGATATACCCTTAGCTAAAAGCAACAAATACAACTTTTTAAATCTCCTCTCTAGCCATAACTATCCTGTTGGTCTCAGAACGGGCTTTTTGATATCGGCAATCGGCGGCTTGGCCCAGGCTTTGGCCTGGCCCAAAGCCAATCTCTGGTTTTTAACTTACATCTGCCTCATCTGCCTTTGGCTTGCCATAACCGGCCAAAAACCTAAGAGAGCCTTTCTCTTTG
>JAITJB010000271.1 GCA_031279155.1 Deltaproteobacteria bacterium
AGAGAGAGAGAGAGAGAGAGAGAGAGAATAAATATTAATACTAATTACCTTATCAAAACTTAATTGCTTAAGTTCAGATAGTGTCCCATATTGATTTATTGGAATGGTAGCGTAATTAACCATAGCCATGCGCCCACTTGATTTTATATCAAGAACTCAGATTTCTGAGCCTAAGTACAGTCAACTGAAGACAGTCAAGCCACATACCGTTGCCTGGACAAGTTGTCCTGACCAGGTCAAATTTGGCCTTGAGCTCGGTAGCCAAAAATTATTTTTCCGCTCTAGCCACAGAAAGCCACAACGAGCCAAGATCAAACGAGACAGGCTCACACGAGTCAGGACCAAAAAAAAAGACCGCCCCCTTGACGAGGGACAGTCTTCATGACCAATAGGTACTGACAAACCAGTATCGTGATATTTATTCTACAAAATGTAGCTTCTTGCTTACTGGACAAATAATATCTTTTTCATCACTCGGTGTCAATAGATTTTTGACACATTTTTTTCAGCTCCTTAAAAACGCGGCCCTGAGCCTTTTTCAAACCCTTTTAGCATCTAATACTAAGACAGAATTATCGTAAGGCAACCAACTTGAACAAAAGCCGATACCGTCATAATATTTTGACAGTTCCAATTGCCGCCATGATTTTGGGGCGACCTCGATATTTTGTGGCCAAAAATCAGCGCGACTGGTACCAAAATTAAAATAACTTTATCTGGCGGCCTAATGGCCGTACACCTTAAGCTAGATCTGTTCGGTTTTTCTCTTATAAGGCCGCCCAAAATGGCTATGTACTCTCTTGTTTTGAGCTTTTTTTTCTAAACAAACCAGACACCTAAGGTCTTCTCGCCCTGGGAAAAGGAGAGCTTTTCGTCACGTGGTTTTTTCTTGACAATTTTATGTGTTTTCGATAAATTACCAATAACCACCGGCTTTGCCGTGACTTTAGTCGTGGGATAAAAGCCCAATGGTCTGTCTGATGATATAATAAGCAAATGAATAATTATATACAATATATCATAAATAAGCTTATAATATAAATTTCCAGTATATTACGACAATATCCCAATCAAAAACACCATAACCTTGACGATGGGCGCCGAGACACCTCGATCAAAATCTGGAACGTCAAGTCTTGTTTGTCCCTCTGGCGCCTAAGGCGCCAGCGAACAATCGTTAAGTTCAGGCTTTAAGCTCAGGCGTTAAGTTCAGCAATTATTATTATTTTTGAATCCCTTTCCTTTGTTTTCGGGGAACCATGGACCTAGCCGCCGTAGCCAATGATGAGGTGGGCATTCGAAAACCTTTAGACCCCTAAGGGGTCTTTTTGTTCCAATCTTACAATTGAGATAAAACTTCTTTTTTTCAAATTATTCTGGTCATTAATCCGCATTTTTCTTTTCAGTCATAGGAGGCTCGACTATGTCCATTCTGGCGGCGTTTATCAAACGCGTCCCAACCCCTTTGAAAGTTTTTTTGGTCCTTTTGGCCGCCCTCATGTTTATGGTGGTCGACCCGGCCCTGGCCGCCTCTGAGGCCGAGCTCTTGGTCCCGGACCTAGCTCCTGGCCAAAACCGACTCCTCATTGGCGGGCTAGTGGTCTGCTTTTTGGGATTAGCTTTTGGCTACTTCCAATACGTGGGCATCAAAAAACTAAAGGCCCATCCTTCCATGCTAGACGTGGCCGCCATGATCTACGAGACCTGCAAGACCTATATGTTTCAGCAGGCCAGACTCCTAGCCATCCTATTTATCTTTGTCGGCGCTTGTATATCCTTTTATTTTGGCTACCTCTCAGGCATGACCGCTGGCGCGGTATTGTTGATCATCTTGTGGACCATCATCGGGATCATGGGTTCCTATTCGGTGGCCTTCTTTGGCATGAGAGTTAACACCTTGGCTAACTCCCGCATGGCCTACGCCTCGCTTGAGAAAAAGCCCTTAAAGCTCCTAAATATCCCCTTAGACGCTGGCATGAGCATTGGGGTGCTTTTGATCTCGGTGGAACTAGTGATGATGCTCATAATTTTGATCTTCATCCCTAGAAATTTAGCCGGCCCATGCTTCATAGGGTTTGCCATTGGCGAGTCACTGGGCGCAAGCGCACTTAGGATCGCCGGCGGCATCTTCACCAAGATCGCCGACATCGGCTCAGACTTGATGAAGATTGTCTTTAAGATCAAAGAAGACGATCCCCGAAATCCCGGCGTTATCGCCGACTGTACCGGCGACAACGCTGGCGACAGCGTTGGTCCAACGGCTGACGGCTTTGAGACCTACGGGGTTACCGGCGTGGCCCTGGTTACCTTTATCTGCCTAGCCGTGGGCTTGGCCGGATCCGCAGGACCGACTCTCATCCTTCAGACTAACTTACTAACTTGGATCTTCGTTATGAGGATCCTCATGTTGGTTACCTCTTTGGTGGCCTTCTACGTAAATAAAGCTTACAGCTCAGCAAGGTACGGTAAGACCGAAGACTTCGACTTTGAGGCGCCTCTGACCTCACTGGTTTGGTTTGGCTCGATTTTATCGATCATCATGACCTTTATCGTCAGCTACATTCTTTTGGGCCCCCACACGGCCTTTGCCGAAGTCAACCCCGAGCATGGCGCCAAGTACTGGTACGTCTTAGCCGCCATCATCAGCTGCGGCACCTTGGGCGCCGCCCTGATTCCGGAGTTCACTAAGATCTTTACTAGCGGCAAAAGCGCCCACGTCCGTGAAACGGTGGAAGCCTCTAAAGAAGGCGGAGCCTCTCTTAACATCCTAGCCGGCTTTATCGCTGGAAACTTCAGCGCATTTTGGATGGGTTTGGTTTTCTGCTTGCTGATGTTCTTGGCCTACCTCTTTAGCCTCAGCGGGCTTGAGGCCATCATGGAATACCCGCCGGTCTTCGCTTTTGGCTTGGTGGCCTTTGGCTTTCTGAGTATGGGCCCGGTTACTATCGCCGTTGACAGCTACGGGCCGGTCACCGATAACGCTCAATCTATCTACGAGCTAAGTCTTATCGAGGAGATCCCAGGTATTTCTGAACACTTAGAAAGCGAATTCGGAACTAAGCCCGACTTTGAAAAAGCTCACTATTATCTGGAAAGTAACGATGGAGCCGGTAACACCTTCAAAGCCACGGCTAAGCCGGTTTTGATTGGCACCGCTGTCGTGGGCTCAACTATCATGATCTTTTCGACCATCTTGGTCATCAAAAACGCCTTAAACGTTTCCCCTGAGAGCATTCTAAATATCCTTAACCCCTACACCATCATGGGCTTTTTGTGCGGTGGGGCGGTTATCTACTGGTTTACCGGGGCCTCTACTCAGGCCGTCTCCACCGGCGCCTACCGGGCGGTGGCCTACATTAAAGACCACATCGATCTCGACCCCAACGCTTCTAAGAGCGCCGCTGTTGAGAACTCCAAAGAGGTGGTTAAGATCTGCACTGTCTACGCCCAAAAAGGCATGTTTAATATCTTTATCGCCGTCTTCTCTTTCGCCCTGTCGTTTGCCTTCCTGTCTAGTCCCGTTCGGGGTAACGAGAGCGTAAGTTTCTTTATCTCCTACTTACTTTCCATTGCCTTCTTTGGACTCTTCCAGGCCGTCTTCATGGCCAACGCTGGCGGCTGCTGGGATAACGCCAAAAAGGTCGTCGAAGTCGATCTCAAACAAAAGGGCACGCCTCTCCACGACGCCTCTGTTGTCGGCGATACGGTTGGCGATCCCTTTAAGGACACTTCTTCAGTGGCCTTAAACCCCATCATCAAGTTCACCACTCTCTTTGGCATGCTGGCCTTAGAGATCGCCATTGCTCCGGCTTTCCAGAGCAAATCAACCTTCTTGGGTATTATCTTCTTACTGATTGCTTTGGTCTTTGTCTACCGCTCCTTCTACGGCATGCGCATATCGAGCCTGACGGGTAACAAAGCCGAAAAATCTTAAGCATCGTTTTTAATAAACACAAAGCCCGGCCTAAGGCCGGGCTTTGTGTTTTTCTAAAAGAAATTCTATTTGTAGCCAAAATGGTTAAGACTCCCAAAGACCCCTTAAGAATCAAAGCTAGTAAGCTTAATACTGGCAGGCCTAATACCGGTAAATTCAGCGCCGCCAAGATCCGTGCCGATGAATTGGCTGTGGCTCAAAATCTCTGCCCTAGCCGAAACCAGGCCCAAGCCTTGATCTTAGCTGGCCGGATCAAAAACGAGCGCGAGGAGAGAATAGAAAAAGCCGGTCAGCTTTTAGATAAAAACACCATCTTAATTTTAACGCCTGGCCGTAGGTACGCCAGCCGGGGCGGGCTTAAGCTCGAGGGCGCCTTAGAGGACTTTGGTATCGATCCCAGCGGCCTAACCTGCTTAGATCTCGGGGCCTCAACCGGGGGTTTTACCGATTGCCTCTTAAAAAAAGGGGCCGCCAAAGTAACCGCCGTAGATGTCGGTCGGGGCCTCATGGATTTAAGCTTAACCAAGGACCCTAGGGTAAAACTCATTGAAAATCAAAACGCCAGGTTCTTAAGCGAACTACCTCCTGGCGCCTTAGGCGAGCCCTTTGATTTAGCTGTAGCCGATCTGAGCTTTATTTCCTTAGCCTTAATCCTCCCCCAAGCTGCGCCCCTTTTAAACCTTGGCGGAAAATTAGTCGTCATGGTCAAACCGCAATTTGAGGTTGGACGCGGACAAGTTGGTAAAGGCGGGATTGTTCGAGATCAAGTTCTGATCAAAGAAGCTGTCGATAGAATTGCCAAACTCGCCCCCACCCTCAGCCCGCCCATGATAGAAACCGCCCGGGCCCCATCGAAACTCAAGGGCCAGGACGGCAATCAAGAGGTCTTCTTACTCCTGACACGTAGCGACGCAGAGCCTAATCTTTAATAGCTAGAACAAT
>JAITJB010000290.1 GCA_031279155.1 Deltaproteobacteria bacterium
AACTCGCTTTTAAGAAAGATAGCTAGTGAGTCAAACTTAAAAGCCGCCTCTAGTAGTTTACTTAAGGGCCGGTTAGCTTTTTACCCTTCTGACAACACCCCAACTGATTCGGCTTGGCCTATCTTTAAATCGGTCGGCGATTTTAAGCTTAAAGATAATTTTCTAACTCAAAACTACGGTCGCCTTGGCTTAACTTCTGATACATCAAAAGAAGCCTCTTTAAAGGCCAGAAAAATAGCCCTAGGCTTAAGCTTAAAATCCGGCCCGGTTAGAGTGGTCGGCACCGGGGAATTTCTCCACGAGCCTTTGATCATAGCTAGTACCTTAGAAGAGCGCGGATTTGACGTATTATTTCAATCTACCACCCGCACCCCGGCGGCTCTAGGCCCGGTATTAAAAACTCAAAAGCGCTTTAAGGATAACTACCACGAGAGCATAGATAACTTTCTCTATAACCCGCCAGACGGCCAAAAAGAAAACGTTATCATTGTCTACGAAACCAATACTCTGCCAGAAGACCACAATTTACCCGGTCTTCTGGGCGCTAGCGAAGTGATTTTCTTGTGACGCCCATAGTTGCCTTTACCGATCTCGACGATACCTTGTTTCAAACTGCGGCCAAATGCCGTCCCAACCAAAATTTAAGGACCGCCGCCCTTAGTTCCTCTGGAGAGCCTTTATCGTTTATGACCCTAGGTCAACAGCTTTTAGTTGACTTACTTCTCAAAGACGCCTATTTGATCGCCGTAACGGCCAGAACCGGGGCCTCGCTTTCGAGGGTTAAGCTTAAATTTAACCATGGGGCCATCGTAAACGCCGGCGGCACGATATTAGATCCAAACGGCCAAGTAGATCAAAAGTGGCATGATATAACCGCGCCAAAGGCTAAACAAAGCCAGGCTCTTCTGACCGAGGCCCTGGAAATGGCTAATTGTTTTATCGATCATTTTGCTCTAGAGGCTAAAGCCCGCCTAATAGGCGACTATGGCCTTAACTTTTATCTGAGCATCAGGACCCTCCCGGGCCATGGGAGCGAACTAAGCGATCTTGAAAAAGAGCTAAGTGAATTTTTCGGCCCAAAGGCCGCCGTAAATTTAAGCGGCCATAACCTGACCGTCCGCCCGGCCTATTTGGATAAAGCCAGAGCCGTCGAGTTTTTTATCGAAAATTATCTCGCCTTTTCCCCTGAAGAAGGATTAATTATCGGTTTGGGTGACAGTCTTGCCGATTTGGGATTTTTAAATCTATGCCATTACCAGTTAATACCCACCAACAGTCAACTAGCCAAATTTCGAGCCCTTTAAATGAGGGCTTTAGTGGGAGTTTTTCGCCATTAGATATTACTTTTCTTTTAAAAATCGTTACCTTAGAGCCCATGTCCATTGAGTCTCGCGAGGCCCGCATCCAATCCGGCGAGGGCCACTATAGCGAGATGATAGGGCCTGAGGAGCCCCCCGAGCCCCAATACCTAGATATCTTTAAGCGCTCCTTTGAGCGCAACTGTAAGCGCTTAGCTCGCGACTGCCTGGCTTTAGCCGCCATGTTATCGGGCGCTGTTCCCAATGACCCTATCGCCTTAATCTCCATCCCCCGATCTGGCACGCCCATTGGGGTGATGGTAGCCAAAATTTTGAAAGACATTTTAAAGCGTAAAGTCAACCACTACGGTATTTCCATAATCCGCGATCGGGGTATCGATCTAAACGCCTTAAAATATGTCTTAGAAAGACATCCTGAGAGCCAAATAATCTTTCTTGACGGTTGGACCGGTAAGGGGGTTATTGCTTCAGAACTTAAAAATTCCATCCAAAAATTTAACCAACAAACTCGCTATAGTCTTTCTGGCGCCTTAGCTGTTCTCTCGGATCCCGCTGGTAAAGCCGATTTAGCCGTAAGCGCAGATGACTGGCTGATACCTACCTCGCTTTTAAATAGCGTTGTTTCCGGGCTTATCAGCCGAACCATCTTAAATGACGACTTAATCGGACCCCATGACTTCCACGGCTGCCTCTTCTACCCTGAACTTGCCCCCTTTGATCTCTCCCAACAAATTGTAAATTCCATTTCCGCCTTGGCCTCTGAGGCTTACGCCCGCGATCCGGCGATAATATTCTTTTCGCCGGTCGATCCTCAGATCTTAAATGAGGCCCAAAAGCAAAATACCCTCTTTATGGAAAAACTTTCTAGAGAATTTAAGATTACCAACCTAAATTACATTAAACCCGGCTTAGGCGAGGCCACCAGGGTCTTAATGCGCCGAGCTCCAGAGATCCTCATGGTTAAAGATTTTTCTGACCCTGACCTGGAACACGCTCTTTTTTTAGCTCATAAGCGCCGCGTGCCGGTGAGGTTAGAGCCCAATTTACCTTACCGGGCGGCTGCCGTTATCAAACAACTGTACTAGCTACTATTTAGCGCATCCTCGCGCTCAGACGCTCATTACCTAGGTGAAACTATGACTAAATCTATAAAATACGGCGCGACCATGTATATGCCGGCCTTAAGGCCAGATCTGGACTTGGTGGCCAATGGTCATAAATATCCGGCTCTACGGACCGTTGTTTTCTGCACTGAAGACTCCCTAAGCTTAAGCCAGCTTCCGGCGGCCTTAGATAACCTAAGGGCCTCATTACCGAAGCTTGAGCCAACCGGGCTCTACCGCTTTATCCGCCCCCGAAATCCCGAAGTCCTCAAAGTAATCCTCTCCATGCCCCATATTAACCGGATCAACGGCTTTGTCATTCCCAAGGCTGACCGCTTCAACCTGCCAGAGTATTTTCGGCTCTTAGAGAGGAGAGATGGTTTTGAACTCATGCCAACCATTGAAACCGACGTAGCCTTCGATCTCGGTGAACTCTACCGGCTGAGAGATTATCTATCGGGCTCACCAATAAAGTCCAAAATCGCCTGCTTAAGGATAGGTTCCCTAGATTTACTGAGCATCTTAGGTTTAAGGCGCGATCTAAACCTTAGCATCTATGATACGCCCGTTGGTCACGCCATTGACCAATTGATTACCGTCTTCAAACCCGTGGGCTTTGAGCTCTCAGCCCCGGGCTTTGAGGGATTAGACATGTCTAAGGTCTTATCCCAAGAACTGAGCCTAGATATTTCTAGGGGCCTATTTGCCAAGACCTGCGTTCACCCCTGCCAAATCGAAATAATCCAAGACGCTTACCAGGTCCTACCAGAAGAGTATTTAATGGCCAGAGAAGTCTTAAATCCCGAAAACCCGGCTGTCTTTCGCTTAAACGACCGTATGTGCGAAAAAGCTGTCCACACCAACTGGGCTAACGGCGTTATCGAACGGGCCCAACTCTTTGGCGCCTTT
>JAITJB010000291.1 GCA_031279155.1 Deltaproteobacteria bacterium
CTAATAATCATTTTTCTTATTGCTTCTTTATCTTTAATATCATCAACCTGGCCAAAAGAATATATCGTCTACTGTGTAGACTAACCATTAATACGCACTGATTTTACTAGATGGAGATAAGAATGATTCTTAACTTTAATAACTGAAATATAAAAACTCCAACTACCTTTGGCTATCGCCAGCCTGTGGGCCAAGCCAATTAGCCAGGCCAATTAGCCAAGTCCGAGAGTCAAGCCCGACATTAGCCAAGTCCTACAGTCAAGCCCGATCTAGTCTAGTGGCGAGCCTGTCTAGGCCCGATGAATTTACTTTTGTTTATCTAAGATATTAAGCGAATCGTAAAATCTTTTGCAATAAGTATTGTATTCGTTTTCAAAAGTCTTTGTTATATTTTCTCTAAAATGATTGCTGCCAGTATATGTGCAGTCTATTATTACTGATTTAGCTGTATTATTTTTATTAGTATATATAACTATAACCGTCTCATGAATATTAAAAATAATATTTGTTTGATATATGTACGAATTAGTAAACCTAACTCTGAGGGCGTTGAGTTTATTGACCGTAATCGTATCGACCAGGCTTAAGTTTGAGGTTAAGGGATTTCTGGGAAATAGCGTGGAATTCATTATAATTTCAGCTAGTTGGGTTAATTCTTCTTTTGAAAAGGCGGCGATATTATTAATCGTCTGGTCGTAATCACTGGGTTCAGTGCCAGTTAAAATCAGGCCTCGCGAGATGTTATCGTCTTTACCAAAGGTAAAAAAGCCCCGGGATATGTCGCTATCGCTATCTAAAATTTCCTGTTGCCAGTTATTGGGCTTGGCAATGCGCACTTTGACCGGATCGCTGGGCTGATTAATGGTAAGCTGCCCCCATTCAGCCGAGAAAAGCCTAGTTGAGGGGATTAATAATATATATAATAATATCGCTAAAGCGATAAAAATCGCTACTTTGTTGTATCTCATGATCTGGCCAGCTTGACGTATTTAGAACCACCATAAGGTGACTACCTGTCAGCTAACGGCTATTATCACGCCACAGCCGCCTAGGGTCAAGGAAAATTTTTTTGAAAATATGCAATTTTTTAATGCACAAGAGGCACAAAAAGCGCCTCTTGTGCATTATATATTTAATCAAAGATTATATTTTAGTGACGATAAGTTCCTCTTCAATGAAGCCGCTGGTTTCTGAAGAATTTATACTAAAAGCCTTAACTAAAGGGAGTCTTTGGGCCAAGGAGACTATCAGGTAACTGGCCTTAGGATCGATAAAGAGTTTAAGGTCTTCTGAAGATGGACGCGAGGGCGTCTCGGGGTGGGAGTGGTAATTGCCGAGAGGGGCTAAGCCCTCTTGGCGCATAGCCACTATGGCCTTAAGTTGATCTTTGGGATCGATATCGAAGCGGTAGCGGCTTTGGGCTAAATTCGGGAGAGGATAGGCCTTTTCGATGGTTTTACCATCATCGGTAACTTTGCCGGCTATTAGGCCGCAGGCTTCCAGGGGGAACTGTTGACGGCTGTGTTCCACGATGGCCGTAAAGGCCGTTGGGCTGATGGTAATAGGCATATTGAGCTCACTATATTACGGCCAACTAGTAGCTAATAAGGCTTTAGGCCGGCTTACTCTTAAGATCGCAGGCGGCTATTTCGTAGTCTAATGGCTTAACTATGGTCGGATTGTGGCCACAAACTTGACAGGTAGAGCGCTTGGCGACTTTTATCTTTCTAAATTCCATAGTTAAGGCATTGTAGGTTAATAAATTAGAAGTTAGAGGCGTACCAATACCGCAGAGATATTTTATGGCCTCCATGGCCTGAAGGCTTCCGATAACGCCGGCCATGGCCCCGATGACGCCAGCTTGGCGGCAGGTGGGGACAGCGTCGGGCGGCGGCGGAGAGGGAAATAGGCAGCGGTAGCACGGCCCTTGGCCGGGAATATAAGTTATAAGCTGCCCTTGAAACCTAATGATGCCGGCATGGGAGAAGGCTTTGGCGCCAATAACGCAGGCGTCGTTGATTAAAAACTTGGCCGGAAAGTTGTCGGTGCCGTCGATAACAAAATCATAACCCTCTATTAAGGTCATGATATTTTCCGAGGTTACCAGCCCTTGGAGGGTGTTTACAGTAACCTCGGGATTTAAAGCTTCGATAGTCTCTTTAGCCGATATTACCTTAGGCGCCCCGACATCAGAGGTAGCATGGATTATCTGCCTTTGGAGGTTAGAAAGATCGACCACATCAGCGTCAGCTAAACCTATCGTCCCCACCCCGGCGGCGGCCAAGTACATGGCCGCCGGGGCTCCTAAGCCGCCGGCTCCGATAATGAGAACCCGGCCAGCTAAAAGTTTTTTCTGGCCGCGCACTCCAACTTCTTTTAGGATTATGTTACGCGAATAGCGCTCAAGCTGGCTATCAGTAAAGCTCACGCGTTCCTCCGCCCATGAAATACAAAAATTCTACTTTGTCGCCGCTCGCCAGCTTTCGGCTATCAAAAGATCCTTGGTCAACAAGCTCTTCATTGATGGAAACCGTCACGTACTGCGGGGTAGCCACCTGTTCGGCTTCGAGAAGCTCGGTTACGCTAAGATCATCTGGAAAAGTCTTCGTTGTGCCTGAAATGGTCAGTTCCATGCGTTTGGCCTCATTTTTTTATTCATAATTTTCAAACTTGTTTTCAAACTCGTTTTCAAACTCGTTTTCAAGCTTGTTTCAAGCTTGTTTCAAGCTTGTTTTAATCTTGGCCCCTTCGGATCAAAAGGGTGAAGGTGCCGTCGTTGTTGTCAGAGAGCTTAAGGACTTTGTGGCCTTCGTCTTTAAGGCTCATGGGGACGTTTTGGACCGGCTCGCCGTCGTTTAAGCGGACGGAGAGTACTTGCTCGGGCTCTAGCTCATCTAAGGCCACCTTGACCTTAACAAAGGTCACCGGGCAGACGACCCCGGTAATGTCTAGGTGGGCGTCGGGAGTGGGTAGGGTCTTATCAGCCATGGGCGGCCTCCTCGACAACTTTAATTAGCTTCTCCCAGCCGGTTCGCTCGATAACCGACCTAAATCTCTCGCCAGAAGTTCCGTGGATGGTAAAAAATTCCAGGGCCGCATCTGACACTTTTAGAACGCGTTGGAGGTTGGAAGTTATGGGTAAAAACTGACGGCCCTTTTCAATGCGGTTACCGAAGAGCCCGCCAAAGGAAAGTAAGTAGCCAGATTGTCCCTGCCAGGCCTCCGTTGGGCACGATTTGACGCAGCGCCCGCAGTGGTTACATTTACTGCGGTCGAGATCTAAGTTATCGTCTTTGACCGTGATAGCCCCCTCGCGGCAGGCTTTGGCGCAGACCCCGCAGAAGGTACAGTTTTCTGGTTCCCAATTAATGATAAGCCCGCCCTTAATGCCCATATCGTTTTCTTCAGCTTTAAGGCAGTTGTTTTGGCAGCCGGTGACGCCAAACTTAAA
>JAITJB010000088.1 GCA_031279155.1 Deltaproteobacteria bacterium
AACTTGCGTGACATTTCGTAATTAAAAGGCAATTGACAGTTTCGTTTCGTCTTGTATAATAAAGTACTGTCTAGATTGTTGGGGCTATGGCCAGCCAAAACCCTGGACAATAAAACCCACATTTTTTTTCTTAGGATTGATATGGACCATCGCCAAAGCTCAAAAATCTTGGGCTCATGCTACGGCTTTACCCGCTTATGGCTAAAAGTCATTATTTTGTTAGCCATAATAACGCTTGCGCCTTTGAGCCTTAGAGCCGAAGATAGAGGCGACGCCCGCACGGTTTATGGGGCTACCCACCCCTCAACTTTCGCCTTGTACGCTCTCGATCCCGACCTCTTGGGCGGTTGGAATACTCTTCTAAGGGCTTATGAAAAAAAATTCATACCGGAAAAATACCAAAGCCTACCCATTTTAGGTGGTTGGTACGGGGCCGGCTATACGCCGGACCCTGAAGTGCTCATTTCTAGCGGTCTAAAAAAAGCCCTTTACTTAGGAGGCGCTGCCCACGACAGCATGGGCATAACCCCGGTCTTAGAAGAGCTGGGCATGGAGGTTATCATTATCCCGTCAGCTTTATCTGAAATGCCGGAAACTTTTAGGGCATTAGGCCAAAAATTTAACCGAAAAGAGCGCGGTGAAGAACTGGCCGCCTACGCCGAAGAGGTTTTAGGTAAACTTCAGACTGCCTTAGGCGACTTGCCTGAAGACCAAAAGCCCAAAATCTACATGGCCTTAGGTGAGGACGGCTTGGAATCGCTCTGCCGGCGATCGGATCGATCCGATAGCGTGGTGTGGGCTGGCGGAGAAAACATTTACGATTGCCCGGAGCAAATGGCCAACGCCAACTTAAGGCTCAGTATCGAAGAAATCATGCGTCTAGATCCCGATGTGGTCTTAGTTTTTAATGCCGATCTGGCCAAAATTATCGAAAAAGACCCCGGTTGGAGTCAGATCAGGGCCATTAGAGAAGGACGCTGGCGATTAGTTCCGCGAGGGCCATTTTCCTGGCTGGAACGGCCAGCTACCTACATGCGCTTATTGGGTATGCAGTGGTTAGCCAATTGGCTCCATCCTGAGCTCTACCCTCTAGACGTTGATTTGGAGTGCCGAAGGTTTTTAAAGCTCTTCTTCGGTCTCGAGCCTAGCCCGCAAGAGCTTACAGATCTTTTGACTAGATGAACACCCGAGCTTTGATCGTTTTGGCCGTAGCTCTTGTTTTGGGCTGCCTTTTAGTTCTGCCTTTGGGACGGCATCCAGCGAGCCTAGGCGACATGTACCAGGCCGTAAGCGGGTGGCTATCGGGCCGCGAGCTTAGCGACTATGAGAGCCAGATCCTTTTTTTGATTTTTAAAATCAGGTTACCACGGATCGTAGCCGCCGTTTTAGTCGGGGCGGCTCTTTCGGTTTCCGGGGCCGTCTACCAGGGCATGTTTTTAAACCACCTGGTTTCCCCTGGCATCTTGGGGGTCTTAGCCGGGGCTTCCTGCGGCTCGGCTATCGGTATCGTTATTTATAATTCCTGGCTTATAACTCAGCTCCTGGCCTTTTTAGGGGGTTTAGCCGGGGTGGGCTTAAGCTTAACCCTAGCTAAGCTCTACACGCGTTCGCCCATATTAGCCTTAATTATCGGCGGGTTATTAAGCGGCTCTCTTTTTACCTCGGCTTGCTCGATCTTAAAATTTTTAGCTGACCCCGAGCAGCAGCTGCCGCAATTGGTTTACTGGCTCATGGGCACGCTATCGAAAGCCAGACTACCCGAAATAACCGCCGTCGGCCCGGTCATGGTCATAGGACTAATCTTTTTGTGTCTTAGCGGTAAGACGGTCGACGTTCTCAGCCAAGGCGACGATGAGGCTAGAGCCTTAGGCGTTGATAGCCGCCGGGCTAGAAGATATTTGATAATTGCCGCTACCTTAGTCTGCTCGCTTGCGGTCATCCTTTCGGGCATTATCGGCTGGATCGGCTTGGTCATGCCTCACGCTTGCCGCTTACTCTTAGGCTCAGGTAACCGGACATTACTACCGGCTAGCGCCCTTTTTGGGGCCCTATTTCTAGTCTTAAACGATACGATGGTTCGCTTAATATGGACAGTGGAATTTCCTTTGGGTATTTTTACATCACTTACTTGCTTACCAATTTTTACGGCCCTTCTTTGGCATGATCGGCGCCGGCATGGCTGATATAGAAATCAATAACTTAAGTTTCGCCTACCCCGGGGGACAAAAGGTCTTATGGGATCTCTCGATGGTCTTTTCACCTGGCC
This sequence comes from Deltaproteobacteria bacterium, assembly GCA_031279155.1. Classification (GTDB taxonomy): domain Bacteria; phylum Desulfobacterota; class Desulfarculia; order Adiutricales; family Adiutricaceae; genus JAISWF01. The sequence continues at coordinate 2,267 of JAITJB010000088.1, forward strand.
AGGTGGTCTCTATCTTAGGGCCTAACGGCTGCGGCAAAACGACCTTGTTAAAACTCGTCTTAGGTCTTCTGACGCCGCCTAAAGGCGCAGTTAGGGTGCTCGGTCAAAAGGTGGAAGATCTTAGCCGCCAAAAACTAGCTAGGCTCATCTCCTATGTGCCTCAGTCCAGCGCTTTGGTTTTTCACTATAAGGCCTTAGAAATGGTCTTAATGGGGCGGGTCTCGCGGGGGCCTTGGTATCGTTATCAAAAAGAGGATTTAGACCGGGCCCGGGCGGCCTTAGCCAGGATCGGTTTAGAGCACTTAAGCGACCGATCGTATATAGAATTAAGCGGCGGAGAGCGCCAGTTAGTACTGATTGCCCGGGCCTTAGCCCAGCAGGCGCCGTTCATGGTCATGGATGAACCGGCATCCAGTCTCGATTACGGTAACCAATTCCGGCTGCTAGATTTAGTCCGCCAGCTCAGTCAAGAAGGTCTTTCGATCATTTTAACCACCCACCATCCCGAACAAGCCATTTATCTTGAAGGCCGGGCCATTTTAATCAAAGATGGCCGCATCAAAGCCGACGGCTCGGCCAAAGATCTGGTTAACACCAATTCCATCGCCCAGCTCTATTCTATGCCCCAGGGTTTTGTCCAACGCTTGGGACATTTGGGTAGTATGGCCTCAAAAACCGGCTAGCTTAAACGCCTTCAATATCCGGCTAGATTGACAGTCTTAGTTTTACCGGTTAGCTGAAAGCTTTAGTTTTTCATTAAGTCTTTCCTTGCCCTCCGATTTATCCATCCCTCCAAATTTATCTTGCTCTCCAGATTTATCCATCCCTCCGGATTTATACGTCTTTTCGGCTTTATCCATCTCTCCGGATTTATACGTCTTTCCGGCTTTATCCATCTCTCCAAATTTATTTAGTTCCCTTCCCCAAATTTATCATCCGATTCATATTGTTTTCTTATTTCCTGGCTAGTAACCCACTGGCCAGGAAACGGCTAAAGGGTTCAGCAGATCATTTAAAATTACTTGACGTAATAATACTTGACTAAATCGCCAAAAATGTCCCATCATAACTTGACAAAACGTGATGAATATTTTATACCTAAGGCATCGACGACAAACGGATATGGGCAATTTTGAGAGTCAAAAAGGTCTGAGCTAGGCTTTCCCCATTTTTCGTACTTTTTAAGCTTATTAATTATTAAAGCGAGGTAATGATGAGCAGGCAATGTTTGGCCGTGCTAGCTGCGGCGGTTATTTTTTTGGCGTCAGGTGATATCTGGGCCCAGGGTCAGGCCTTGGATACCATCTTAATTGAGTATCAACCAGATACCATTGAGAGAATAACCGAGATAGAAATGGACCGGAAGGCCGCCTCAAACGTTTGGGAAGCCCTAAAAGGTGAGCCAGGCGTAATCATGGGTTTTTCAGGTGGCCGCAATGAAGGGCAAGTTACCATCCGTGGTTCCAACCGCTACCAGGTGGGTATGTACATCGACGACGTGCCGGTGGCCACGGCTTACCGCAATGAGTGGGATCTTAACAATTCCTTGCTATTTGATCTTGAGAGTATCGAGGTCTCCAAGGGCTACAGTTCACCACTTTTGGCTTCCAATAATGGTTTAGCCGGCGTGGTCAACATCCGCTCTTACAGGCCGGTTAAAGAAATCGATGTCAAGGCCAAATACATAAACAACTTTAACCGTGGTTTCAGCGATCAAGGCCACTTGGCCGGGCTTCGCATAGGTACCCGGCAGAGATTATTTTACCTCCAGGCTTCGATAGTCGAAGATCGCCAGAGATTTTTCACTTTGCCCCATAGTTTTGAGCCCGGTCGCTATGAAGACGGTGGACGCAGGGAAAATTCCGACTTCAAAAACCAGCGATTAAATTTTATTGCCGGGATAACGCCCACAGAAAATATCGACGTCATGTTTGGCTACGTCTACCAGGACTTCGAAAAAGGTCAGCCCTTTGACGCCGCGATAGCCCAATATGCCTACGCTAGGTTCTGGCGGTGGCCAGTCTACAAAACCGAGAGATATTATATTAATTCTGATATTAGAATTAACGAAAAGGCCAGTTTTAAGTTTTTAGCCTATTATGACAAGCACGAGGACAAGTCTGAAGACTATGACAATACCACATTGACTAACAAAGGTTATACCGATAAGCTATACGATCAATATACCAAAGGCGCCCAACTGCGATTCGATTACCAGTTTAATCTTGCCAACCATCTGGCCTTATCAGCCGGCTACCGCAAATTATCGCACAAGGATATCCAGGATCTAAGCGTCAATCCGGCTCTTGGTAGCTATCTGGCCGAGGAAGACGTTGAAGATTATTGGGATTTTGGCGCTGAGTATACGGTTAAGCCCATTGAAGATCTTACTTTAGTTTTGGGCCTTAGTTATACCAAGCTCACTCCTAAAACTAACACCCGGTACGCCAACGCTAACGCTCCAGGGGTAGAGCTCGCCAATATCGCTTCTTTGGACAAGAATCTCTTCAACTGGCAGCTGGGAGCTTTCTGGGATGTAACGAGCGACAAGCAGATTTTTGCCACCATTGCCAAAAAAGGCCGTATGGCCACTATGAGAGAGCGCTTCTGGCGCAATGGCGATCAGCCTAGTAACCCCTTTTTAGAGCCTGAAAAAGCCATGCACTATGAGGTAGGCTTCCGGGGCTTACTAACTGATTGGCTCGAAACTGTAGCTAGCGTCTATTATACTGATTATTCTGATAAAATTGAAATGATTGGCCGAGGAACATCTGGTCACTATGAAAACCTCAATAAGACCAAGATCCAGGGTTTGGATTTGACCTTCCGGGCTGAGTTTTCACCAGCAGTTCAAGTTGGGGCTAGCTTAACTTGGCTTAACGGCAAGCACGAGGTCGATCCTAGGTTGGCTTCGGTAACTTATCTAACAGAAACCCCAAAATATTTCGGAGCCCTCTGGGCGGTTCTAAGTCCCATGGATAAACTTACAGTACTGCCCCGAATCGATTTTCGGGGTGGCTATAGGACCTCTGATAACCTTGGGGATGGTGGTTTCGTGACGGCTGACCTTAAGGTCACCTACGATATCAACGACTATTTGATGGTTGAAGCTGGAGCCAAAAACATTTTCGATGCTCTGTACACCTACGGGTATTATTATCCGGAGCAGGGCCGAAACTTTTACTTGGGCCTGACTGCCAAATATTAATGACCTTAAAAGCCGTCCCGCGAAAAAGCCTATGTTGCGGCTCCGCCGCAACAAAGGGCAAACGTCCGGGATGGTTTTTTTATGGGGTCGCCTAGAATCCGGGAAATACCTGGGGTTTTACAGTGGGCGATAAGAAAAGAGACTCCCCTATTTTTCAATTTAAAAAGCTAAAAAAAAACCAGGAAACCCCAACATTTAGGTGTTTCCTGGAAGTTTTACGGTCTATTGATGCGAAAAGCAAGCAATAGACAATTAAGAGCCTATCAAAATTGAGCTAATTTATAATTTGGCGGAAAGGGAGGGATTCGAACCCTCGGTAGGGGATAAAACCTACACTCACTTAGCAGGCGAGCACCTTCGGCCACTCGGTCACCTTTCCGCAAATGAGCCATGGACAGCCTTGAGGCGTTGACTATAATACATTATTTTTCGTCGGCTGTAAAAGACGAAATTAAAATTTTAAAATTACTAATATAATTGGCGGAGAGGATGGGATTCGAACCCATGGAACTGTTAGTTCAACGGTTTTCAAGACCGTCGCCTTAAACCACTCGGCCACCTCTCCTAAACCTGCGCCTTACTATGCGCTCAGGGGCCAAAAGCTTACGCAGCAAAATCTTAAGGCCGCTTAATCGTATACAACATCAGGGCCTGTTTTGGCAAGGGAAATATTAACACGACAAAAAAATGGTCGTTAAATTGAAAAAACCCTGGCCACTAGTGGTATACTTTTGTTTGGCCTTTTTGTGTACGCTTTTTGTTTGATGCGATTTTTGGTGGGCCTCATGTTATAGTCTAGACCGGTTGAGATGGCCCCGAAGCGACGGACTGCTGTTTGGAGCCGCAGCCTGTATGAAGCTGCAGCTTGTTTGGAGCTGCAGTCTGTTTGAAGCTGCTGCCTTTATGGAGCCCAAGCCTGTATGAAGCTACAGCCTGTTTCAGTTTGAAGCTAGGAAGATATATCTTACAGCAAACAATAGCCGCAAGAAAAATAACAACAGAAATTTTTTTGGCTTTAAAGTTGGCTAGAGTTTGCGGGCCTAGTTGGTTTAGCCGCTCTGGCTAGTCAGCTCAGAGAGACGGTCGGGATTTATTGACAATAAAAAGTATAAAATTCAGCTATTTGAAAAACTATCGGCCTAAATCATTTAATTGATTTTAGAGCCTCTTGATGATATCATTCGGAGTAATCTTGGGATTTCTGACGATCAACCTTAATTTTTCCCACAGACCCGCTTTACTTATTGGCGCGGGCGGGGTTGGGCGGCGCAAATTGGCTGACCTTTTAAAGGCCTTAGCTAAGGTCATGGTGGTTGAGCCCAAGCCCGATAGCTACGTAACCGAACTAGCTAATCGCGGGGAGATTTTTTTGACCGGGGCCTTCGACGAGAGCTTGTTAGATGCTTCTCCTTTGGTCTTTGTGGCCATAGACGATCCCCTTGAGGCCAAAAGGCTGGCCCATATCGCTCGGGCCAGGGGGTGTTGGGTTAACGTAGTGGACCGGCCAGAGGACTGCGATTTTTATATGCCGGCCGTAGTTGACCTCTCACCGCTTCGCCTGGCCGTAACAACTGATGGCGCAAGTCCGGCCTTAGCGGCCCATATTGCTTCTGAGCTCAGAGAGCGCTACCTTGGTCATGGCTTACTAGCAGATCTCATGGGGCGGCTCAGGCCCTGGATACTAAAAGCAGGGCTTTCGCCAGAAGATAGGCGAACTATTTTTGTCTCTCTGGCCGCTCAACCAGAACTGCCCAAGCTTTTAGCTGAAAACCGGATCCAAGAAGCACGTAAGATTATCGTCGATCTCATTAGACCGGTTGAGCTACCGGCTGATTTTTTAAAGTGTTAGCTGGCCTTTGTTTTGTGAGATGTCATGGATATTTTGATTTCCGGGGTCAGTCACCGGGCCGCTCCGGTGGAAGTCAGGGAAAAGTTGGCCAAAGGCGAGCTAAACGCCGCTCGTCTTTTTGAACTCCTGACCGCTGGAACTATCAAGGAGGGCCTGGTCCTCTCGACCTGTAACCGCCTGGAGATAGTCGTGGCTACCGACGATTCTTTGGCGGCTCAGGCGGCCTTACTTAACCTAATGGCTACGGCTTCTGGCCTTTCTAGTCAAGAGTTACATCCCTACGTCCACTACCTTACAAATCTCCAAGCGGTTAACTACCTCTTTCGGGTGACCGCAGGATTAGACTCGCAAGTCATAGGTGAAGCCCAGATTTTAGGCCAGGTTAAGGAAGCCTACCGGGCGGCCTCCCACTTTCGGACGGTCGGACCCTTGGTTTCCAAGCTTTTTCATAAGAGCTTTCAGGCGGCCAAGAGAGTAAGAAACGAAACGGAAGTCGCTTACGGGGCCGTATCCATTGCCTCAGCGGCGGTAGAAACCGCTCAGGCAACTTTAGGCTCCTTAGCCGGACTTACGGCCATGGTCCTAGGGACCGGCGAGATGGCTTATTGCGTAACATCGCACCTTAAAAATCGGGGCCTATCTAAGCTTATAATAGCCGGCCGGACTAGCGAGCACGTTAAGGATCTGGCTAAAAAACATAGCGCTCAAGCTTTTATTATTGAAAATATTAAAGATCTTAAAGATATACTCCCCAATGTCGATATCCTAGCCGCAGCCGTGGCCGTAGTTAAGCCGGTTATAACCGTTGAAATTTTACCTAATAATGTAAAAAAGCTATTAATTTTAGATTTAGGCGTGCCCCGTAATGTTTCCGAGCTAGTAGGGAAATTGCCAGATGTTCAATTAAAAAACATCGACGACTTAAAAGGCTTAGTCAACCAGAACCTATCTTTAAGGCAGCTAGAAGCTCAGAAGGCCGAAGAAATTATCGCCCAAGAAGTTTTAAAGTTTAGCCGATGGCTAAAAAGCCTAGCCACTAGCCCGACCATTAAAGATCTAATTAACTTAGCTGAAGAAGCTAGAATGGTTGAGATGGAACGCACCAGGGGCAAGGTAAATTTTGATCCCGAGCAGCTAGAGGCCGTGGAAGCCATGAGCCGGGCCCTAGTCAGGCGGCTCCTCCACAACCCCCTAACTTTTCTCAAAGGTAGCCACCGCCATGAGCGGCAAGACTACTTTTTAAACATGTTTCGGCGCCTTTTTGGGTTAGACCCCTGAGACCAATAATAGCTAGTCGCCGATAAAATTCAGAGAGTTAGACGCCTCGCCCTCTTGAGAGGGAGGTATTTTTTTTCTTGGGTTGATTTTCCAGCGCATGCGTATTAGAATTCCAACAAGATTGACATAGTTGCCAATCATATTTGGATCTATTAGATTGCCATTAATGTAATAAAAATGTAATAACTTTGTATTGGGACTTTAAGAGACTATAAAAGTCTTTCTTGAACCAATATAATCCATCGATATTGACCTTAAATCTTGCTAAAAGTTGGATGGCTTAGAAAAAGCCAGTTGAAAAACTGGGTGATTTTTTTTACTAATCGGGTTTTGCCCATATCCGGAGCCGACGAGTAAGCCGATTGTCTCCGAAAAAATAACTATTTTAGGCTGCACGGAGGTGACCAGTGGCTGTCACGGTTGATAGGGAAAGCATCTGTGAAAATTTTATGGATGATGAGGAGTTGATCTTTGAGAGCATAGATCTGTTTATGGAGAGTTCAGCTACCAGGTTAGAAGCTCTCCGTGAGGCGGTCAAAGTCAGAGACAGTGGGAAAGTCATGGCCGAAGCCCATGCCTTAAAGGGCGTGGTCGGGCTTTTTTCACCAGGCGAGGTTTTTGACGCCGCCAAGACTCTAGAATTAATGGGCCGCAATAATAACCTCGAAGGAGTTGACGAGGCTTTCACTGTCTTTGAGGGCAGATTGGCCGAACTTTCTAATATTCTCCGCGAGTGGCGCCAAGAAGGTGGTGAAGGCGGAAGCGACGACTAAGCTCACTTAATCCTTGGCCAGCTATTTTTTTATGGTTTAGTCGCCTTTGGCTAGGCCAGAGGCCTCATATTGTGATAGTGCTAGTCTCTTTGATTGCATAAGTCAGCCTATTTTTTTGGCCCACCTCCATGGCGGGCCAAAAGACTAAAATATAAGACTTAAAAATAATGTACCCCAAAAAATACTAAATAAAAAACAAAAATTTATCGCCATTGGCTATTATCCCAATTAACTCCCCATAATGTTAACACACTTACAAAAAGCGGCTTTTATCTTAAGCTTAAGCGGCTTGGATATTTTAGCCGCGTTTTTTTGTTGACAATGCCTGTCGCATGGGCCTGTCGCATGGGTCTGTCACAAATGCCTGTCGCCAATGCCTGTTGCAAGCGCCTGTCGATGAGCCTCCATGAGCCTTCGCGATGGGCCAACTAAAAAGCCGCTACTCTGGCTAGGGCTTGGCTAGATTTGGACCAGACTTGGACTAGACTTAGACTAGACTTGGGCTAGATTTGGGCCAGATTTGAGCCAGATTTTGGCCAGACCATGGCCAGAGGAGAGCCGATTGACTCGATTGTCAGGTTGATTTAGTTAAGCTATCAATGTACAATCAGTTGTTTTATTCTGTTAGGCGATTTACCGATTTTATGGTTATCGGCCTAAGGTCGCCTAGGTTTTAACTCAGATAACCTCAGAACTTCTCCCCAAGACTCTGGGCTGATGAAACCTAGCCCAAATTTAAATCTAAGACTTTTTCTAGAGATGAGATGGAAAAATTAGACAACAACCAACAAGACCCAAAGGGCACGGAAAACTCCGATAGCAAGGCTTGTCCGCTGCCAGAGGAACAGAGCCCGGTCATCTTGGCCCGCTTCCAAAAGGCTCAGGCCATGGCCGAGAGCGGCCTAAATTTGTACCCCAATTGCTTTAGGCCCGAGCATAAAGCTTCTCAGATACGCGAAGAATTAGGCTCGCTAGAGGCCTCTGAGCTAGAGAGTAAAGCTTATTTCCGGAACCTTGCTGGCCGCCTGATGGCCCGCCGCGATTACGGTAAATCGGTCTTCTTCGATCTCCAAGACTCCACCGGTAAAATCCAACTCTACGCCCGCCGAGATAAACTGCCGCCTGAGACCTACGATCTGATCCAACATTTAGATATAGGCGATCTGGTCGGAGTTGGGGGCGTGGTTTTTAAAACCAAAACCGGCGAGCTCTCTATCTTACTTGAAAAGATTGAGCTGGTAACCAAAAGCTTACTGCCGCTTCCAGAAAAATTTCATGAAATGAGCGTAGAGAGCCGTTATCGGCGGCGATACGTTGATTTAATTATGAACGAAGAGAGCCGCCGGGTCTTTATGATTCGCACTCAAACGGTGGCCGCTGTCAGAGAATTTATGGTTGCTCGCGGGTTTTTGGAAGTTGAGACTCCCATGATGCACGTCATCCCCGGCGGGGCCACGGCCAAACCCTTTGAGACCTTCCATAACTCCTTAGATCGCACCTTGTACCTTAGAATAGCCCCTGAGCTCTATTTAAAGCGTTTACTAGTTGGAGGATTTGACCGGGTCTTTGAACTCAACCGCAATTTCCGCAATGAGGGCTTGAGCATTCAGCACAACCCGGAATTTACCATGATGGAGTTCTATCAGAGTTATGCCGATTATAACGATCTGATGGATTTAACGGAACTGATGTTTATCGAGGTGGCCCAAAAGGTCATTGGTAAAACCTCTCTTAACTACCAGGGCTTAGCCTTTGATCTCAAAGGGCCCTGGGCTAGGAAGACCTTCCACCAATCGCTAGTTGAGATTGGTCATGTGCCAGAGGATGTTCTGACCAGTCAAGCCAAGGCCCTAGAGTATTTGGCTAATATGGGCGGCCAAAAGGCCCCAGGCGACCCATTAGGTAAGATTTTAGCTAAAATATTTGATCTTAAGGTTGAACCAAACTTAATTGAGCCTACATTTATTACTCTATATCCAGCCGACATAAGTCCCTTGGCTCGGCGAAATGATCTCGATCCCAATCTAACCGACCGCTTTGAGCTCTTTATCTGCGGTCGGGAGATAGCCAACGCCTTTTCAGAGCTAAACGATCCCATGGATCAAAGGGAGCGTTTTTTGCGGCAAGTAGACGAGCGTAAGGCCGGCGATGAGGAGGGCATGCACTACGACGACGACTACATCAGGGCCTTGATGTACGGGATGCCGCCAGCCGCCGGCGAGGGCGTGGGCATTGACCGGTTGGTCATGCTACTATCCGACGCCGCCTCTATCCGAGATGTCATACTATTTCCTCACTTACGCCCAGAAGCCTGATAATCGGCCAATATGGGTTTTCAACGCGAAATCGCCATCCGATTTCTGAGGGCCAAAAAACGTCGTTCGCTTTTGTCCCTGATATCGGTCTTGGCCGTAGGTGGGGTTGGCTTGGGAGTGGCCGCCCTGATAGTTGTCTTAGCTGTCTTGGCCGGCTTTGAGACCAATTTGAAAAATAAGCTCTTAGGCCTAAGCGCCCATGTAACGGTCTATAGAGGCTCTTATATCGAGGGAGAATCCCCGCCCTGGACGGAGACAGCGGCTACGATCCTTAGCGTTAAGGGCGTAAATTCGGCTCTGCCCTTCATTAACGGTCAAGCCATGGTGGGAACTGGCCGAGGGGCTAACGGCGTCATGGTTTTGGGTATTGATCCCAAATTGGCCAGAAGTTCAGGATATTTTGATAACCTAAACCTCTCGCCACTAGCCGAACTAAATCTCACCCAAAGGCCCATGGAGTCGCCTTGGGCCGATACCGAATGGTGGGCGTACACCGGGGGCTTGTTCCCCGAAAAAAATGACCAAGAAGAAGATAGCCAAGGACAAACTGACCAGGGAGAATATAGCCAAGGAGAAGATGGCCAAGGGGAAACCGACGGAGCAGCTAGCCAAGCCCCAACGCCGCCCAAGCAGCAAAGGCCGATTATCGTCGGGCACGATCTAGCCAACATCTTGGGCGTAGAGACCCTAGGTAAGGTTAACGTTATCTCGCCCTTTGGCCGCATTACCCCATTGGGCAATCGCGGTCCCTTGAACCGGGTTTTTACGGTTGCCGGAACTTTTAGGGTCAACTATTACGACTTCGATTCCCGGGTCGTCTACACGACCTTAGAGGAGGCGGCCAGCCTCTTGGGCATGAGCCCAGGTGAGATTACCTACATCGAGGTGTATGTTGATGATATATATCAAGCTAAAGATATTAAACTAGAAATTTTACGTCTCTTAGGTTATACTGATTACTACGCCGTTGATTGGATGGATAGAAACATGAGCCTGTTTTCAGCTCTTAAGCTCGAGCAAACAGCCATGTTTGTCATCTTAACTCTCATCATACTGGTGGCCGCCTTTAATATAGCATCTACGCTTATCATGATGGTGACCGAAAAAACCAGGGACATCGCGATTCTTAAGGCCATGGGGGCCTCATCATCAGCTATCCGGAGGATATTTACCATCCAAGGTTTACTAGTTGGCGGGGTTGGGACCTTTGGCGGCTTAATTGTCGGCGTGGGTCTGTGCTTAGCTTTAAAGCGCTATGAATTTATATCGCTGCCCTCGGAAATATACCTAATGAACACTCTGCCAGTCGAAATGAGGTTAGATCAGATTTTATCCATTACCTTTGTCTCTCTCTTAATAAGCTACCTAGCCACGGTCTACCCGGCTTCCCAGGCCGCCAAGCTCGATCCGGTCGAGGCGTTGCGCTATGAGTAAAAAAGAGCGAATTAGAGAAAAGGCGCCTTTAAATGCTACATCGTTTTCAAATAAAAAAGCTCAAAATGGCGATAAAGCCCCTTTATTGGAGGCCTTGTCTTTAAATAAGGAGTTTACCACCGGCGACGAAAAGCTCAGCATCCTAAGCGAACTAAACTTGACCGTTGAGCGGGGTAGTTCGGTGGCCGTGTTGGGGGCCTCGGGCTCGGGTAAATCGACCTTATTGTACCTTTTGGGCGGTCTTGATAGGCCGACTTCTGGCCTAGTTAAGGCCAATGGCCGCGACATTTATAGCTTATCTGAGCCGCAGCTGGCCCTCTGGCGGGCCCGCGAGGTGGGCTTTGTCTTTCAGTTCCACTACCTGATGGCCGAGTTTGACGCCTTAGAAAACGTGGCCATGCCGGCTAGGCTCTCGGGCTTGGGCCGGGAGGAGGCTCGGGCCAAGGCCGAGCCCTTACTAGATCGAGTGGGCTTAGGCGATCGGAAAAAACATCGGCCCGGCGCCCTTTCCGGCGGCGAGCAGCAGCGCGTGGCCCTGGCCAGGGCCTTGGTCATGGCCCCGGGTCTACTTTTGGCCGATGAGCCCACCGGTAATCTCGACGCCCGCAACGCGGCCATGGTCAATGATTTGATATTAGAGCTGGTCGGCGAGCGCGACATGGGGGCCGTGGTGGTCACCCACAACGCTCAATTGGCTAGCTTAATGAGCCGGACCTTGGAATTGTCTTACGGCAGCCTCAGCCCCTTAGATCTTGAGACGGCCTCCTAAGGCTAGCGCCAATAAAGGCCTCTTTACGCCCCAAATTTTGCTTTTCATCCCTATGGAGGCTTCGATGTTCCACGCGGAGTATATATGAACAAAAAATACCTAATCTTCACTATTTTTCTGGCCTTCTTCATTCAAGCCTCCGCAGCCTTTGGTCAGACAACGGCTGGTAGCCGTGTGGCCGTGATTCCCTTTAGGCTAGTTGGGGTCACCGGGCCGCAGCTCGAGCAGCTCAATAGGATCTCCCAGACGCTCTTAGACGTGTCGGTCAGAAGCCTAGGATCCATGGGGTTTATTCCGGTAACCATGGGGTCTCAGACTCTCAACATGGAGGACAACGCCGTCATGGCCCAAGCCCGCCAGTTGGGCGCCGACTACCTCCTGATGCCCACCTTAACCGGGACGACCAATAATTTTACCCTCTCCGGGACCCTGATAGCGCTAACTAGAGGCTTAACCTCTAGTCAGCCGGTTTCGCTGACTACCTCCTCGCCGGCAACCTTAACTTCGACCACCGAAAGGCTCATGGAGATGGTTACCGACCACCTATTTGGCACTGGCCCGCCGGTGGTAGCGGTGGATATCGAGGGCTCGACCGTTGCCGATAACCAGTCTCTATTAAATACCCTAAGAACCCGCGTTGGCGGCTCCTATAACGCCAATAAAGTGGCCTCCGATATTAGGCGACTGATTGATACCGGCTTATTTGAAGACGTTCAAGTTTTAGAAGAGCGCGTCAGCGGCGGGGTTTCGGTCCGCTTTGTCGTGGTTCAGGTGCCTCAGATTGGCTTAATTGAGTATAGGGGTAATGAAAAATACGACAAAGACGACCTCGATAAGGTCGTAGGCGTTAAGGTTTCCGATGTCGCCTCCGCCGAACTAATGTCCACGGCTACCGCCAACTTGTACCGCTTCTACGCCGATAAGGGCTTTCCTGAAGCCCAAATCCGCTACAGTTTAGAGCCCGGCGAAGGCGGCCGGGCTAAATTGGCTTTTGATATCAACGAAGGGGCCAGGATGTACATCCGGGACATCCTTTTCGATGGCAATGAGTTTTATTCGGCCCGTAAGCTCAGGGGTCAAATTGAAAGCTCCAAGCGCCGCTTTTTGACCTCGTGGATAACCGGCTCCGGCAAGCTTGAGCGGGAAAAACTCGATAACGATTCTTCTATTCTAAGGCAGTTCTACCACAATAACGGCTTTTTGCGGGCCCAGGTGGGCGAATACTCAAGTAGGGTCACCGAAAGCGGCGACGGCTATATCATAACCTTCCCCATCTACGAGGGCGAGCGCTATCGGGTGGGCGAGGTGAGCTTAGACGGCGATTTTTTAGACGACGATGATCAGGAAAAAATGCTAAAGCTCCTAGAGATTCGCGATGAAAAATGGATCAATAGCGAGCTCATCCAAGAAGATATCAACCGACTTAAGACTTATTACGCCGATAAGGGCTACGCTTTTAACGACGTCGGGGCCGAGTTCGGCGAGCCTGGTTCTGAAAATCAGGTGCCCATAACCTTTTCGGTCATGCCCCGCAATAAGGTCTATTACGGGCGCATAATTATTGTTGGTAATGATAAAACTCGCGATAAGGTCATTCGCCGTCACTTAGACGTGGCCGAAGGCGACTTAACTAGTTCTAGTCGCCTTAAATATAGCCAAAACAACCTTATGCGCAGCTCGTATTTTGAAGAAGTAAACTTAGTCCCGAGCCCATCGTCTAATCCCGAAGAAATGGATCTGCGCGTTGAGGTTAAAGAGCGGCCCACGGGATCGTTTCAGATCGGAGCCGGCTATAGTAACTACAATAGCGTCTTCGGTATTGCTAGAGTTACCCAAGATAACCTCTTTGGCTACGGTCGCCAGATCTCCTTAGAGGCCCAGATCGGTAGCGGCAGTAACTACTTTAACTTTTCCTTTATCGACCCCTGGGTCGGCGACATCCCCCTGATGATGGGCATAGATCTATTTAAGTATTACAATAGTTACGATTACTATCGCAAAGACTCCATGGGCGGGGCCATTAGAGCTGGCTACCCGGTCTTTGGTAGGTTTTATCTAACCGGCACTTACTCTTGGGAGAAGGTCGATATCAGTGACGTCAGTTACTCGAGCTCAGTATATTTGCAGTCAATGATGGGCAATAGCGTCAACAGCACCTTTACCGTGGCCTTAAGGCGCGATACTCGCGATCACTTTTTCCAGCCCACCAGCGGCTCTACGGCCAGGCTCAGCTACACTATCGCCTCCGGGCTATTTGGCGGCGAGACCTTCTTTAACCGCTACGAGGCCGAGTTTGCCCAATGGATACCCATGCCCTTCATCAAGGGCTCAGCTATAATGGGCCATATCGAGCTTGGGTACCAAAAGGAGAGCCGGCCTAGGGGACTTCCGATTTACGAAAAATACATGCTTGGCGGCATAAACTCCATCCGCGGCTACGATTGGTACGATATCTCACCTAAGGATCCCCAAACCCAAGAGGCCATTGGCGGCGAAAAGATGATGGTTATTAACATCGAGTACACCATCCCGCTACTAAGGGAATCGGGCCTTTACGCTGTTCTCTTCTACGACATGGGTAACGTCTGGTCCAAAGATGACGACTATAGTTTTAGCAATCTAAAGCGCAGCTACGGCGGCGGCATCAGATACCTCTCCCCCATGGGGCCCTTGAGGATCGAGTACGGTAAAGCCATGGATCCCGATCCAGGCGATCCTTCGGGTCGCTGGGAATTTACTATGGGGGCCATGTTTTAAGAATGCTCTTTAAATGCTCAGAGATAAAAACTCAGAGAATTTTTCCTTGGGAGACCTTGATGACTAAGAAACTGTTTATTTGGTTTATCAGTCTTATTGCGGCTTTAAGTGTCGTCTCCAGCGCCAAAGCCCAAGACGACCTGGAGTTTGAAAATCCCAGCGTCTTGATTCCCGTGACCTTGGGCGGCACTTTTAATCGCTACCGCGTGGCCGTAAACGATCTATTGCCAGCTAAAGCTGGTGGTCGCCTCGACGACACAACGGCCAAGGCTCTTATCCGAAGGCTGACGCTAAACTTGGATATGACCGGTTACTTCGATCTCCTGGACCCTAGGGCTTCTTTGGAGTTCGATCCTAGAGCCGGTCTCAGCCAGGGGCCGCCCATCGACTACTCGCCCTGGGCTCAGATTGGGGCTAACTTTGTCGTCAAAGGGGCTTTGGAAACCAGTGGTTCTAAGGTCGTCTTAGATCTCTACCTCTTCGATGTCTTAAATGGCCGGCAGTTATTGGCCAAGCGCTACACGGGACCGGCTAAGGAAGCCAAGAAGCTGGTAGCCTTCTTTACCAATGATTTGTTACTTTCGGTGACCGGCGAAGCCGGGGTCTTTGGATCGAAAATCATTTACGTAGCCGGCGATAAAAGTAACCAGACCATCATGATTACTGAATTAGGCCTAGATGAAGCCGAAACCCTAGCTGGAGCCAAGGGCGGCCCGGCTACCGAGCCGACCATCGGTCCTGGCAACCGGACGGCTTGGACTCACCGCAACAAAAACAAATGGGAACTCGTATCCGACGGCCGGGTCGTCCACTCCGGGGCCACGGTCTTCACCCCGGCTTATTCGCCGACCGGGGCCTTAGTGGCCGGCTTATCTGGCCGGGTTACCACCAACATCGCCTTATTTGAGGGGAAAAGCACCAGGCAATTGACTTCAGGCGGATCGATTGAGATCTCGCCGACATTTTCCCCTGATGGGCGCATGGCCTACGTTTCCGATCAAGGCGGGGTGGGTATTTACGTGACCTCAGCTGGCGGCGGGCCTGGCAGGCGCATTTCCCCGCCGGGAACGAGTACCGATCCATCCTGGTCGCCTAAAGGCGATAAGATTGTCTTTGTCTACCGCAACCAAGATATCTGTATCATGAACTCTGACGGCTCAAACGTCATCCAACTGACCAATCAGGGCGTCAATCACCACCCCAGCTTTTCCCCGGACGGCCGGATGATCGTCTTCTCCAGCACCAGAGGCGGCGGCGGGCATAAGCTCTACGTCATGAGCGCCAATGGCGACCGCCAGCAGCCCTTGATGGCCGATTATAAAGGGGGTAGCCAGACGCTCCCGACCTGGAGCCCGGAATTGCCGCAGCCGTAATCAACGGCCAAAAGGGCCCGATTTGGGCCCTTTTTTTAGTGGGTAAGAGGCAAAGAAAGAGAAGAGGACAAAAGAAACGGGAAGGTAAGAGAAGGTAAGAGAAGGGAAGGAAAGGGAAAAGAAGGAAAGAGAAGAGAAGAAAAAGGAAGGGAAGAGAAGAAAGGGAAGGAAAGGAAAGGAAAGATAAGAGAAGAGAAGAGAAGGGAAGAAAAGAAAAAAAGAGAATAGAAGAGAAAAATAAAAAAGAAAGGAAAGGAAAATGGCCAAAATTAGTTTTCACTATCAATACCGCCACAATTTTGGTCTCAGGCTATTTAGCTTCTTTATAGCTCTTTTTATCGTGACGATGGCTTGGCCTATTGGCGACCAGCTTTGGGCCCAAGGTAAGGATGGCGGCGAAAGCCCAAAGGCGTATACTTTTTCGGAT
Source organism: Deltaproteobacteria bacterium (assembly GCA_031279155.1). Classification (GTDB taxonomy): domain Bacteria; phylum Desulfobacterota; class Desulfarculia; order Adiutricales; family Adiutricaceae; genus JAISWF01. The sequence continues at coordinate 18,450 of JAITJB010000088.1, forward strand.
TATCCTCTAAACTGGAATCTTGCGGCCCTAGATCCGGCTATTGAAGAGCAAAGGCTTGAAGCCGTTAAGCTTCTTAAATCCTTTAAGACGCAGGCCAAAGCTTGGGAAATCTTAATAAAAGCAGCTCAAGCTGCCCAAGAGTTATACGGCCCAGATGATCCAAGAACTATCGGGCTTAGAATCCGGCTGGCCTACGCCTACATGGAAGCTCAGAAGGAGATGGAAGCCATAAAAATTGGGAGCAGTATTTTAAATTTAAAACTGCCCGATTATTCCCAAAAGACTATGGAATTTTTGTTTCTTAAGCATCTCATGGCCACAGTTTACGGCCGGTCGGATGACACCCAAAAGGCCGTAAGTTACTATTCCGATCTCGTAGAAATAATGGATAAGGTGCTGGGCCAGGGGAATGTGGCGACAATAATTGCTAAGAGCGATTTAGGCGATAAGTTATTTGAGAGCGAAGATTACGATGGGGCGATTAAGATTGTAACCATCGCCATTAAGTCAGCCGAACAATACTTAGGCGAAGAAGACTCTTGGGTGGTTGATATTTTAGGCGATCAGCTCGAGGGCTTTAGAGTTTACATAGATGGAAAAGTACGCCTAGATAAAGCCCAAGCTGAAAACGAGAAAGACCGGCAAGAATACCTCGAAGCCCGGGAGGAATACCTCAAAGCTCTTCTGAGGCTTAAGCAATTGCAAGATGAGCTTCGGGAGCAATACCCATAACTAGCCAAAGTTATTGGCAAAATGTAAGTCATTAAGTTTTCAGACGTAAACGTCTAAGTAGCGGCCTTTGAAGGGGTAGGCGCCCTTGGGCGGACTAGGATTTGAGGGTTCCTCAGGCAGCTTTTGGTCTCTCATCTTTTGGAGAAATTGCCCGAGCATTTCTTCGCGCCAGGCTTCGCGGCTGGCTGTGGTTTGGCTGAGAGCGTGGTTTTTAGCCTGCGGGTTAATTGAGCTCATAAAAAACTCCTTTCACGGCCCTCAAGGGGCCCAAACATCCTTATTCAAA
>JAITJB010000338.1 GCA_031279155.1 Deltaproteobacteria bacterium
TAACCGCGCTATTACTTATGCCAGCTGTGCCGGTGACGTTTAGTAAAGCCTCAGTGGCATTGGCCGGGGCGAAAACATTTAAAGTAGCCTTGGTGACCGTTGCTCGCTCGCTGGCTGGCTGGCTCGCTCCCCAACAATACGGCTCAATAAGGCTAACTTCTATCGGTCGGGTAATCGTTAGAAGATAGCCTAGTTTTTTTTGGGGCTTAGTATTTTTTAGGCCTCTAGCTTTTTTTGTCGCATTTTTTTTCGCATTTTTTGGCTTAAACATCCACTACTGGCCGGCCAAGAAAAATTTACGTTTTGGTTGAATATTTGATCAATGTGGACCTTATCGGGACAGTTTAGCTTCGTAAGACAGCTGCCATTTTAGATGGGTTGAGTCCAAAATACCCAAATATATTCTTGATTTAAGCTCCTAAAAATGGTCTTGGTCCAAGATATGCTATGAGCAAAATAGGCTGAATAGGTTGCGTAGGTAAGCCCAAAGCCTGGCGATGATTTCAGCTTAGGAAAACCCCCAATCCCTTGGCCGCTTCATTGCGGCCTTGCTTAGCACCAGCTAGGACCATACCTAGCATTTTTATAAGGGAGAAAAAAATGAGGCAAGTTGCTATTTACGGTAAAGGCGGCATTGGTAAATCGACCACCACCCAAAATCTCAACGCCGGTTTAGGTGAGATGGGTAAGAAGATCATGATCGTCGGCTGCGATCCCAAGGCCGACTCTACTAGGCTGATTTTAGGCGGCCTAGCTCAGGACACGGTTTTAGACACCTTAAGAGAGGAGGGTGACGACATCGATTTAGATCAAGTCTTAAAAGAGGGCTTCTCCCACATACGCTGCGTAGAGTCTGGCGGGCCTGAGCCAGGGGTTGGCTGCGCCGGGCGCGGCATCATCACCTCCATCGGTCTACTTGAAAGGCTAGGCGCCTATACCGAAGATCTGGACTATGTGTTTTACGACGTCTTAGGCGACGTCGTCTGCGGCGGCTTTGCCATGCCCATCCGCGAGGGCAAGGCCAGAGAGATCTACATCGTCTGCTCCGGTGAGATGATGGCCTTGTACGCCGCCAATAACATCTCCAAGGGCATACGTAAATACGCCAATACCGGCGGGGTGCGCCTAGGCGGACTAATTTGTAACTCCCGAAACGTTGATGGGGAAGCTGAGCTGGTATCGGCGGTAGCTAAGGAATTAGGGACTCAGATGATCCATTTTGTGCCCCGCGACAACATGGTCCAGAGAGCTGAAATCAACAAAAAGACGGTTATCGAATTTGAGCCTCTCTGCGGGCAGGCCGATCAATACCGCACGCTGGCTAAAAAGATCGATGAAAACCAGATGTTCGTCATACCCACCCCGCTATCGCAGGAAAAGCTGGAGACCTTACTGATGGAACACGGATTGGTAGCCTAGAGGAGAGGGCATGTTAGAACTCATTAAAGCCATAATCAGGCCCGAAAAAGTTACGGCCGTTATCACCGAACTCATGGGGGCTGGCTACCCGGCCCTAACCAAGCTCGACGTCTACGGTAGAGGCAAACAAAAGGGCATCGTCTTAAACGATATCCGCTATGACGAACTACCCAAGCAGATGCTCTTAATCGTCTGCCAAGAGGCTGACCGCGATGACATCGTCAGAATTATCATGCGGGCGGCTAAGACCGGTGATGGCCACTTCGGCGACGGCAGAATTTTTGTCTCCCCTGTGGAAGCGGCTTGGACCATCAGTACCGGCATGGAGGGTCTCTGATGCGAGACTTAATGGCTATCGTCAGGACCTCTAAGGTCGGGCAAACCAAAAACGCCCTGGCCGCTGCGGGATTTGCCGGCTTCACCTGCGCCCCCTGCTTAGGTCGCGGCAAAAAATTAATCGATCCAGGCGTCTTAAAGCTCATTATCGATAGCGGGGAATTGCCCTTAACAGCCGTCGGAGAATCTATGACCGAAGCCTCAAGACTTATCCCCAAGAGACTGTTTCACATAATTGTCGAAGACGACCGCGTCCAAGACGCCATAGATGTCTTGGTGGCCGTAAACTCCACCGGGCATCCGGGAGATGGGAAGATTTTTGTTCTTCCCATAAGCGCGGCTTTTAGCGTAAGACTTGGCCAAGAGTGTGGGGTGTCATGATGGATATTAAAGAAGCTATTCTTTCCAATTACAAGGCCAAGGTCTTCAAAAGCCGTAAGGATCACATCTTAGATTTAGCTAGCGGCCAAAGCGCCATTTCTGCCAACAGCCGGGCCGTACCGGGCATAATGACCAATCGCGGCTGCTGCTACGCCGGCTGTAAGGGCGTGGTCGTAGGTCCCCTTAAGGACGCCTGCGTTATCACCCACGGGCCCATTGGCTGCGGGTTTTATTCTTGGGGCACGCGCCGCAACAAGGCTAGATCTGATGATTACGGCCGCAATTTTATCCAATATTGCCTCTCCACCGACATGCAGGAGCCAGACATCGTCTTTGGCGGCGAGAAAAAACTGCGCCAGGCTATTACCGAGGCCGTTACCCTTTTTAAGCCAGAGCACATAATGATCTGCTCGACCTGCCCGGTGGGACTAATTGGCGACGATATCCACGCGGTAGCTAGCTGGGCCGAGAAAGAATTTGGCGTAAAATGCCTGGCTTTTTCCTGCGAGGGCTATAAGGGCGTAAGTCAAAGCGGCGGTCACCATATCGCCAATAACGGGCTTATGAAAAAACTTATCGGATCTGATGACATAAGCCCCATCGGGCGTTTTCCGGTTAACCTCTTAGGTGAGTACAATATCGGCGGCGACGGCTGGGAAACCGAAAGGATCCTTAAAAAGATTGGCTACGACGTGGTCTGCGTCTTCACCGGCGATTCTACGGCCAAAGCAATAGAAAAGTCCCATAGAGCTCACCTAAACTTAGTCCAATGTCATCGCTCTATTAATTACGTAGCCGAAATGATGAACAAAGCTTTTGGCATCCATTGGCTCAAGGTCAATTTTGTGGGCCTAAAGGCTACGGTTAAAAGCCTAAAAGACATCGCCCAATTTTTTGGCGATAGCGATCTTATAGCTAGAACCGACGAGGTTATTGAACAGGAGTTAGACGCCATCAAAGAAGAAATGGATTTATTAACAGAGAGGCTAAATGGCCGCAAAGCGGCCATTTTTGTCGGCGGCAGCAGATCTCACCATTATCAAGAATTACTTAAGGACCTTGGCGTGGAAACGGTTTTAGCCGGTTATGAATTTGCCCACCGAGATGATTACGAGGGCCGAAAAGTCATAGGCGAAATCAAGGAAGACGCTGATTCCAAAAATATCGAAAGCCTAATTGTCGAGCCCGATAAGAGGTATAAGGCTATACTTTCGGAAGCCCGCTACCAAGAGCTTAAAGAAACCATCGATTTAGAGAACTACCAGGGGATGATCAAAGACATGGAAAATGGCGCCTTCGTGGTAGACGATCTAAACCACTACGAGACTATTGAATTTATAAGGTTCTTAAAGCCCGATGTCTTTTTTTCAGGCATTAAAGATAAATTTGTCATTCAAAAGGCCGGCGTATTATCTAGGCAGCTCCACTCCTACGATTACAGCGGGCCTTACAGCGGCTTTAATGGGGCCGTAATCTTTGGCCGCGATCTGCTCATGGGCTTAAAAGCCCCGGCCTGGCGAATGATTACCCCGCCCTGGGCCGTAAATGATCCCCCAAATAATCCCGAAGCTTATCGAGACCTAAAAGCCCCCGAGGGCTCTCAGGCGCTTGAGTCCCGTGAGTCCTTGGCCAACATTAAGCCCATAGAAAGCGATCTAAGTTCGGAGGCCCAACATGCTTGATCAAACGCCCTCAGAATATCTTGAGCGCAAGGCCTTAAGGATAAACCCCCTTAAGACCTGCCAGCCCGTGGGGGCCCTTTACGCGGCCTTGGGCGTTAGAAAGTGCATGCCCCATAGCCACGGGAGCCAAGGCTGCGTCTCCTACCACCGATCGTTTTTAACTAGGCACTTCAAGGAGCCGGCCATAGCCACCTCGAGCTCCTTTACCGAAGGAGCCTCGGTTTTTGGCGGCGGCGCCAACCTTAAGGCCTCCATCAAAAACATCTTCGATATCTACGATCCCGATATCATAGCTGTCCACACTACCTGCTTAAGCGAGACTATTGGGGACGATCTAAACGCCTTTATTAGTGAAGCAACTGTCCCCGAGGGAAAGCTTGTGGTCTACGCCAATACCCCGAGTTACGTAGGCTCCCACATTACCGGCTTCGGTAACATGGTAGCTAGCTTCATTAAGCAGCTATCTATCCCGACTAGCGCTAAATGCGACAAAATTGGTCTCTTACCGGGTTGGGTAAACCCTGGCGACATTAGAGAGCTTAAAAGGCTTTTATCTCTAATGGGCTTAGAGGCTATTATCCTTCCCGATCAAAGCGGCGTCTTAGATAGCCCGATGACCGGGACCTATCAGATGTATCCTGAGGGCGGAACAACTATCGAGGATATTATTGCCTTGGGATCGGTAAAGGCGGCAATATCTTTAGGTTACGCTTGCTCTACTGAGGCCTCTCTTGCTATTAAGGGCCGCTTAAATATCGAAACATCTCTTATGCCTCTTCCCATAGGAGTTAGGGCTACCGATAATTTTCTTATGAGCTTATCTTCGCTATCGGGGCAAAAGGTTCCGTTAGATCTCGAATCAGAGCGGGGCAGATTAATCGATCTAATGCTAGACGCCAACCAATATTTTCACGAAAAAAAGGTGGCTATCTTTGGCGACCCCGATACGGTTGAGGGTTTGTGCGCCTTTTGTTTGGAGCTTGGCTTAAAACCCTTGTATGTTTTAACCGGAACGCCTGGCGATAGCTTTGTTGAAAGAGTAAAAAAAATCTTAAGAAGCTATCAAGAAACTTATGAAGTCAAAATTAAGGCCGCAGGCGATCTGTTTGAGCTACATCAGTGGATCAAAAACCAAGGCGTCGATCTTCTTTTAGGTAGTAGCTACGGTAAACAGATCGCCAAGGCTCAAGATACGCCAATGGTTAGAGTAGGCTTTCCTGTTTTAGATCGCTATGGCCACGCTTATAACCCAATAGTGGGCTACCGTGGAGCCATTAGGCTCGCCGAAATGATAGCCTCTACCTTAATGGACAGGCTAGATCGCGACTGCGCCGACGAAGATCTCGACGTGGTCATGTAAAAAAAAAATATGGAATTAAAAATGCCCAATTCAATTTTAAGCGATCGCCTGCCCTCGATTTCTGAGGCCGGTGTGGCTAAAACAGGCTCTATTCGCTGCGAACAAGCAAGCCTTTCCGGCTCAGTTAGCCAGAGGGCCTGCGTCTACTGCGGGGCCAGAGTGGTCTTAAACCCCATTACCGACGCCTTTCACTTAGTCCACGGCCCCATAGGCTGCGCTAGCTACACCTGGGACATTAGAGGGAGCTTATCTAGCGGCTCTGATCTCTACCGCCATAGCTTTTCCACCGATTTAAATGAGCGCGACGTCATCTTCGGCGGGGCCCAGAAATTACAAAGGGCCATAGATGAGATTAACGAGCGCTATCATCCGCCGGTTATTTTTATTTACTCAACTTGTCTGGTCGGGGTTATCGGCGATGACGTGGAAGCTATCTGCCGGGAGGCCGAAAAAAAATACGCCATAAGAGTCATAAACGTTCAGGCGCCAGGCTTTTCGGGTCATAAATCCCTTGGCTACCGCTTAGCCGGGGAGGCCTTAATAAAGTTAATAGAACCGCACGGAGGAAGGCCAAAAGTTAAGGCCATAAATATCCTAGGCGACTATAACCTGGCCGGGGAAATATGGATCATAAAAAATTATTTTAAAGCCATGGGAATCGAAGTCTTATCCACCTTTACCGGCGACGCCAGCTACGAAACATTGATAAAAAGCCCTAGGGCTAGCTTAAACATCGTCCAATGCGCTGGATCTATGGTTAGCTTAGCTGAGAAGATGGAAGAAAGATTTGGCATTCCCTACGTTACCCTAAGTTTTTTTGGTCTCGACGACGCTTCTTCGGCTCTCTTTAAGGTGAGCGATCTCTTAGGCGACGAAGCCGTAAGAAAAAGAACCAAGGAAATTGTAGCCATTGAAAGCCTAAAAACCAAAAACAATATTAAGCCCTATTTACCAAGATTAAAGGGCAAGAAGGCCGCCATCTTCGTTGGCGGCGGCTTTAAGGCTATCTCTTTAGTGCGCCAGTTTAAGGCCCTAGGAATGGAGACGGTTTTGGTTGGCACCCAAACCGGGACCAAGGAAGACTATGAGATCTTAGGAAGTTTACTTCATCCCTCCGCCGTCATCTTAGATGACGCCAATCCCGCCGAGTTAGAAGCCTTTATGGCCAAGCGCGGGGCCGACATCTTGGTGGGCGGGGTAAAAGAGAGGCCTTTAGCCTACAAGATGGGCATAGCCTTCTGCGACCACAACCACGAAAGGCGCCATCCCTTGGCCGGCTTTGTCGGGGTTGAAAACTTTACCCGAGAAATTGACCGATCCATTAATAGCCCGGTCTGGGCTATGGCTAGAAACGATTGCCCTTTTTAGCCCTGGTTTACTTTTTAACTTAGGCTGGTCTTTTTTATTCGGTTGGTCTTTTTTATTCGATTGTCCTTTTTTATTCGGTTGGTCTTTTTATTCGTT
>JAITJB010000339.1 GCA_031279155.1 Deltaproteobacteria bacterium
CCCTGAGGCTGAAGGCTTAGCCACCATGCGGGACACCTTGAGCCGCGTCAAACTGCCCCAATCTATCGACTCCCCCGTCCACTACGCCAGCACCTTCCACTGAGAAATACTCCCCCCGCCCTCCATATTTTTAGGGCGGGGGGAGCCTTATCCCCACGAGCTAGCAACTTTTCTCACTTGCTCGCGCCTTGACCAAACAAGCTTATAGTGATATATAGTGATAAACCTTGAGACTCTCATCTCAGGGGGTTTTTTTGATCCCTGGAAGGAAGATCCATAGCCTTCTATCCTGTCGCTATTTAGGTCTTTACATGATTATAACCATTATATCTTTTATTGTCCTACTTTTGATCCTTATATTTGTCCATGAGCTCGGCCATTTCACGGCGGCTAAGCTCTTAGGCGTAGGGGTTGAGCGTTTTTCTTTGGGCTTTCCGCCAAAAATATGGTCAAAAAAGATTGGCGAAACTGAGTACCGCATATGCTGGCTGCCCTTAGGCGGCTACGTAAGTCTTTTTGCCGAAGAGCCCGGCACGGTGGTCGCCCCTTCTGACATGAAAAAGTCTTTCACCCATAAACCAACTTGGGTAAAATTTCTGATTGTCTTTGCTGGTCCGCTTTTTAATATCATCTTTGCCGTCTTAGCCTTGTGGATCCTCTCTTGGGTCATGGGCGTCCAGCATTTAGCCCCGGTCGTGGGGCCAATTTCCGAAAATAGCCCGGCCTACATTTCTGGCCTGAGATCTGGCGACGTTATTACCGAGGTCAATGGGACCCCCATTCGTTTTTATGATGAGATTTCTGAGGCCGTAAGTAAGTCCACCTTCTCTCCCATGGCCATAACGGTGGCCAGAGATGATAGATCGCACACCTTTAACGTGACCCCGGCCATCAGAGAAGCGACCACCATCTTAGGCGATCAAACAACTTACCCCACTTTAGGGCTCGTCCCTAGAACCAAGCCCATTATCGGGCAAGTGCTGGCCGGTAAACCCGCCGAAGCGGCAGGGCTTTTAAAGGGCGATCTAGTCGTATCAATAAACGATAAGCCTGTTAAAGATTGGGTCGATCTGGTAGCTTATGTCCAAGGCCCGGAGAGCCAGAGAAACCTTGAGACCCAGCCGCCGGCTGAGCCCCTTAATATTGTCGTAATTAGAGGCGATCAAACGCTAACCTTAACGGCTACGCCTGTGGCCGAAGGCCGGCAAAATTTTAAAGGCCAGACCCTTTATACCAATATGCTCGGTATTGCCGCCCAGCCCGATCTGATCGTCGAGCCCGTAGGCCCCTTTAGGGCCTTCATTAACGGCCTCAAAGACACTTGGGCTACGGTTGAACTTACCTACCAATCGCTTTATAAGATTATTATCAATCAGATATCGGCCAAAGTCATGGGCGGCCCGATAATGATCGCTGAAGTAGCTGGCCAAAAGTTCCGCGACGGCATAGCCGAATTTGTCTCGCTCATGGTCTTAATCAGCATAAATCTGGCCATCATAAACTTGGTCCCCCTCCCGGTTCTTGACGGTGGGCAGCTTTTAATATTTATCATCGAAGCCATTCGCCGCCGCCCCCTTAGCCTTAAGCTTCGGGAAGTCACCCAAATTGTCGGGGTCACAGCCTTAGTGGCCCTGATGGTCCTGGTTTTTTATAACGACATCTCCCGCCTGGTCACTAAGTATTCCGGACCGCCGGCCCAGACGCAAACTGTCACCCAATAGCGCCATGTTAGTGCTGGCCTTTGATACGTCCGGCGCGGTTTTCACCTTAGCCCTGGTTGAAATAGGCCCTAGCGGACATCGCTGCCTTATCACGCGGACCGGCGATGGTATATCGAGCCATTCGGCTAAATTACCTCCTTTGGTCCAACAAGTACTTTTGGATGCCAATCTTAGGCCCAAAAGTCTCGATCTGATCGCCTGCGGCACGGGTCCTGGGAGCTTTACCGGCCTTAGGACATCGCTTTCCATGGCCAAGGGCTTGGCTTTGGGCCTAGGCCGCCCTGTGGTCGGCGTTGACTCGCTGACCGTTTTAGCCTCTAGCGCAGGGGATTGTCAGTACGTAGCCCCGGTCATTGACGCCCGTCACCGCGAGGTCTTCACCCGTTTGTTTAGGCATAACCCTAATCTGACTGAACCTGAGCCCTTAACTGATATAATCGTAGCCTCGCCGGAAAAAATCTCCGACATCTTTTTACCCTTAGTTCCGGCCCATAGCCGCGTTTGCCTGACAGGGCCAGCCGTAGATCTCGTAGGCCCGCTTTTAGCCCCCTTTGAGGTCTACCAAACAGAGCCGCCATCGAGCGAAACCTTAGCCAAACTCGCTTATGGCCGCTACTTAGCCGGGGATTACCCTTTAAACTTAGGGCCCCCGATTTACATACGCTCGCCTGATATCTTTAAAACCTGGACCCCGCCAGCCCGGCTGGCTAAAGAGACAGGCGGCGGCGGAATCGACAAAGCTTAATTGATAGTTAAATACCATTACCATCATATATAACAAATAATCAACCCTAGATACTATATTTTATAAGCGGCCAAAAATACCGCTTATATGTGGTATAATTGTAACCTACGCGATATTAACTTATCGCTAAAACGCATCAACATCTGTGTGCTTTGAAGCAGCGTATGTTCTTCAAAGGAGGCTTTTATGTCGAAGATTTTTTCTAAAATCTCTTTAGTTCTCTCACTGGCTCTGATGGTTTCCCTGTTAGGCGTAGCTAGCCTGCCGGCCAAGGCCGCCGACGAAACATTAAAGCTCGGTTTTGGCGGCGCCTTATTAGGCAACAACGCGTCCTACGGTTTGTCTAACTTATACGGCATTGAGTACGCCATTGGTAAGATCAACGCCAAAGGCGGGGTTTTGGGCCGTCAGGTCGAATTGGTCCAAGAGGACGACGGCTGCGATCCCGAAAAGGGCAGCACCGCCGCCACCAAGTTAACAAGCTTGGGTCTAAATTTAGTCTTGGGCCACACCTGTTCAGGCGCAACTCACAGCGCCCTAAGCGTTTATGGCGATAGCGCCCTGGTTATTTCTTCTTCGGCCACCGAAGTGTCTTTAACTGAAAGCGGGGATAACCCCTATTTCTTCCGCACCACGCCTCGCGACGACGCCCAGGTCCCGGCCCAAGTTGACTACATCGTCAAAAAAGGCTTTAAAAGAGTTGCTATCCTCCACGACAAGGGCGATTACGGCTTGGCCTTGGCTGAAATGGCCAGAAATCTCCTAAATGGTCTTAAAGATAAGCCCGATGGACCAAAAGACATTGAAATAGTCCTCTTCGACGGCATCACCACCGGCGACCCCAACTTCGACGATACCATCACCTTGGTGGCCTCCAAGCAAGCCGACATCCTCATTTGGGGCGGCTATTATAGCGACGCCTCCAAACTGGTCGTCCAGATGCGCGATAAAGGCGTTGCCACTTTATTAATTGGCCCCGACGGGCTCTACAATAACTCCTTTATAACCTTAGCCGGCGCCGCCGCCGAAGGCGTATTGACCACCGGTCAAATGGATCTAAGTAACAGCGACGCCGCCAAGGCCGCTATCGAAGATCACAAGACCAGGCACTCTGAGGACATTGGTCCCTACTTCTTCTACAGCGCTGGGGCCACCGAAGCCCTTTTGGCCGCCGTAGAGAAGGTTGGCAACACCACCGACTTAGAGGCCATTAAAAAGCACTTAAATGAGGATACCGTCGATACCATCATGGGTCCAGTCCGCTTTGACGCCAAAGGCGACGTCATTGGCGTTGGTTTCTCCATCTACGAGATCAAAGACGGAACCTTCCACGAGATAAAACTCTAATTTTAACTTAGCCGGGGGGATTTCCCCCCGGCTGAAACTTCCTTCTTAATTTTGGAGGCCAGGAAACTCTAAATGGATTTCTTCTTCAGTCTATTTATGAGCGGTTTGACTAAGGGCAGCATTTACGCCCTCATTGCCCTCGGTTACACCATGGTCTACGGCATAATCGCTCTGATAAATTTCGCCCACGGTGAGATCTACATGATCGGAGCCTTCATTGCCTTGATATTTACCATGCACTTATCGGCGCCGCCCGTAAGCATGACCGGCTGGACGCTCCTTTTGACGGTGGCGGCGATAGCCGCCATATACTCTGGGATGTACGGCTGGACGGTTGAAAAAATAGCCTACCAGCCTCTGCGCGGCGCTTCTCGCCTGGCCCCACTCATCAGCGCCATTGGCATGAGCATTTTCCTTCAAAACTACGTTCAGTTAGTTCAGACTTCAAACTTTCTAGTTTTCCCCGACTTAATTCCGCAGATAGAGCTGCCATTATCTTGGGCCAAAACCCTCAACCGAACTAACTTTATAATCTTAATTTTTACCGCCCTATCGATGGCCACCCTAACGTTCTTTATTAAGTTTACGCGCATGGGTATGGCCATGCGGGCCGTGGCCCAAGACCCGACCATGGCTCAGCTATCGGGCATCAACCTCGACCGGGTTATCTCAGTTACCTTTATCATTGGTTCGGTCTTAGCCGCCTTGGGCGGACTTCTCATCGGCTGCTCGATAAGGCAAATTGATTTTTACATTGGATTTTTAGCCGGCATGAAAGCCTTTACCGCAGCCGTTTTAGGCGGCATCGGGAGCATTCCCGGCGCCGTCATCGGGGCGCTTATTTTAGGCTTCGCCGAAAGCTTTGCCGCCGGTTACATCTCAAGCTCCTATAAAGACATGGTCGCTTTTATCATCTTAATTATTATCCTTACCTTCAGACCAGGCGGCATCATGGGAACCACTCAGACTCAGAAGGTTTGACCGTGCCTAATCGATCTACAAAACCTTTTTGGCATCGGGCCTTACTAGAAATCAGGACCGCCTTTTTGGCGACCCTATGGATCTCTTTTTTGGCTTATCCCTTGGTTGTTCTTAGGATCAATACCAACACTAAGTCTTTAGATCCCCAATGGTCGCGCTTACCCATCTTAGCGGCTTCGGTCTTTGTCATAACCATCATCTGGAGATTTCTTCTTAAGCGCCGCTCTTACTTGCGGCTAACTAAAGCCGTCAACGAGGCCTCTGGCTTAAGCGTCCCTAAGGCGACCTGGCTTACGACCGTAGCCAAAAGCCGCTACCGCCGAAAACTTTTAGTAGTCCTTCTTGTAATCGTAGCCATCATCCCCTTTGTCTCCACCCCCTACACGGTCAACATAATGACCACGGCCCTGATATACATAACCTTGGGCCTGGGCCTAAATGTGGTGGTTGGCGTTTCCGGCCTTTTAAATTTGGGCTACGTGGCCTTCTACGCCATCGGGGCTTACACCTACGCCTTATTGGGCTATTACTTTGGCCTGAGCTTTTGGATCTGCCTGCCGCTCGGGGCGCTCTTTTCAACCATCTTAGGTTTTCTCTTAGGCCTTCCCATAATCCGCTTAAGCGGCGATTACCTAGCTATCGTCACCCTCTCGTTTGGCGAAATCACGAGGTTAGTCTTAACTAACCTTGGGTTTACCCGAGGCCCGAGGGGCATTACTAACATCAAGCCTCCCAGCTTCTTTGGCCTAAATTTAAACGGCGCCCCTAAAGCCTTTCTCGTTGAACACTTTGGCCTCCACCCGGTCATGGATCTAAACAGGCTATTTATATACTTCATCATTTTGGCCGTAGTGGTCTTAACCATTATCTGCGTCTATCGCCTGGAAAACTCCCGCTTAGGTCGAGCCTGGCTAGCTTTGAGGGAAGATGAAATCGCCTGCCAAGCCATGGGCATCAACCGGACCCGGGCTAAGCTCATGGCTTTCGCCTTAGGATCCACCTGGGCCGGCTTAGCCGGCGTCGTCTTCGCCTCTCAGATTACCTTCATTAACCCCTCAAGCTTTTCGTTTATGGGATCGATTATGATATTGTCCATTGTCGTTTTGGGCGGCATGGACTCCATCCCCGGGGTAATCATAGGCGCAGCCGTTCTCATTTTACTGCCTGAGCAGCTTAGGTTTTTTTCCAACTACCGCATGCTCATATTTGGCGCCCTGATGGTCACCATGATGGTTTTTAGGCCCGGCGGCTTAATTCAAAGCGTCCGAGAAGTTTACATCCACCAGGCTTCCGACTCCCCACCAGAGCCTAGGCCGGTGGTGGCCACGCCATCGACTATGGATCAGGAGATCTTAAATGACTGATAGGTCGCTCTATACTAACCATAATGGCGACCATAATGGCGATCCCGTTCTTTCGACTACGGCCTTGAGCATGGTCTTCGGTGGTTTGATAGCTCTTGATAGAGTCGATCTTAAAGTTGAGAGAAACTCCATCACGGCCTTAATTGGGCCCAACGGGGCCGGGAAGACCACGTTTTTTAACTGCCTAACAGGCATCTATCCTCCGACCAGAGGAGCTATCACCTACCAACCAGAAAAAGATCGCCAAATCAATCTCAAGGGCCTGGCCCCGGATCGGGTCACCCAATTGGGCTTGGCTAGGACCTTTCAAAACATCCGCTTATTTAACAATCTGACCGTCTTAGAAAACGTTTTGATTGGCTGTCACTGCCGAATGAAGGCCGGGCTATTTGGCGCGCTACTTCGCAACCGTAAGACCATGGCCGAAGAAAAAGCCTTCATCGATTTTAGCTATGATCTATTGGTTCGCTACGGCCTTCAAGCTTCGGTTAACGAGCTAGCCAAAAATCTCCCCTACGGCGCCCAAAGAAGACTAGAAATCGTTAGGGCCTTAGCAACGGTCCCCAAAGTACTCTTACTTGATGAACCGGCGGCTGGTCTTAATATCAACGAAACCAATGAGCTGGGAGCTTTGATCGAAAACATCCGAAGCCAAGAAAAATTGTCTATCCTTTTAATTGAGCACGACATGAACTTGGTCATGAAAGCCTCTCACACCATCTACGTCATGGACTACGGTAAACTTATCGCCGTGGGCGCTCCTTCGGAGATCCGCCAAAATCCTGCGGTCATCAAGGCCTATCTAGGTGAGGAATAACGATGGCCGCCCCTGTTTTAGAACTTACCAATGTCCACGCCTCCTACGGTAACGTTGCTGCCCTAAAGGGCGTTGATTTAGAGCTTAACGAAGGTGAAATCGTCGCCCTCTTAGGCGCCAATGGAGCCGGCAAAACTACCACCCTAGCCTCCATTACCGGCCTGGTCACCCCGCACAACGGTAACATCGTTTTCGAGGGGCAGTCCATTTTAGGCGTAAGGCCCGA
>JAITJB010000002.1 GCA_031279155.1 Deltaproteobacteria bacterium
TTCCGGTCGGGCTCAACACTTCTAGAATCGATGGCGTTGGCCAGTTCCCACAGGTGGCGCCCCACTTCACCGAAGCGGTTAACAAAAAAACTCTTGGGTTTATCGGCCACCTGACCGATAGTATTGAGATCTAAAGATCTTAGGGTTTTAGCCGTGACCAGACCTACTCCCCAAAGCTTACTAATATCTAAGGGCCGCAAAAAGGCCATTTCTTGACCGGCTTCTACCACCGTCAGGCCGTCAGGCTTTAAAAAGCCAGAGGCAATTTTAGCGATGTGCTTAACCGTAGAGACCCCGGCGCTGACGGTTAGGCCGGTTTCGGCTTTGACTTCGCTTCTTATGCGCTCAGCGATTTGAGGCGGCGGGCCAAAGATAGATATAGATCCCGTCACGTCCAAGAAGGCCTCATCGAGGGAGAGAGGCTCAACTAAGGGAGTATAGCGCTTAAATATGGCCATGACCTGGCTAGATAGCTCGCGGTAGCGATCCATCCTGACCCCAAGATAAACCCCCGAAGGGCACAGGCGGCGGGCCTCACTAGTGGGCTGACCTGAGTGGACGCCCATGGCTCTGGCCTCATATGAGCAGGTTGAGACCACGCTCCTAGGGCCTAAGCCCCCGACGATCACGGGCTGACCTCTTATGTCCGGATTATCTAAAATCTCAACTGAGGCGTAAAAGGAATCGAGATCCAGATGAATAATCCAGCGAGTCGCTTCCATGGGCCACCTACGGTAAGAAGGCTAACCGCCCCTCATCGACCTTTATAAGTGATGTCGGCCAACCGCTGCCAGTTAGATCGTAGCGACCAGCTACCCCGGTGCGAGATAAATTTTGATCGGCTAAAAAGGAGCTGGGGCCCTCTTCTGCTGACGCGGCTAAGCAGGCTAATCTGGCGGCGTCAAAGGCTAAAACCGAGGCCCAGGTGGGTTCGCGTCGGTAAAGCTGAGTATAGCGGCGGGTAAAATCGTTTAAGCTCTTGTTGGGATTACGGGTGGTGCCAGTATCAACGGGAACTAGAACCTGTAAATTTTCGATGCCAACGGCTAGGTAAACGGCCCCCACCTCACGGACGGCCAGCCAAGTGGGAGCAAATAGCGTTCCCCTTTTAAGCTTGGTCTCAGATAAAACCGGCGCCGCACTCATGGCTAGGCGAACCGGGAGAGCTAGAAGCACCAAATCACGGGCGCTGATCTTAAGCTCATTTAAGACGGCTAAATCACTGGCTTGCGATATGGGGATGGTAAAGACGTTCTTGGCGTTTAAGGCCCTAGGCTTAGTGGGTTTGGGGTTTTGCTTAGTTGCCGGCGGCGCAGAAGGGTTTAAGAGAGACTGCCTAAAGGCTTCGGCTAAGGCCTCTTCGACCGGGCCAGGCCCTTGGAGGATGATAATCTGCTCAGGCCTACGGTTACCGGTCCTAGGCACCTCTAAAGCCAGTTTTAAGCCCTCGATAGAGGCCTCCGGCGGAAACTTAAAGTAATTGGGCTCTAAGTCGCGCGAGGGTACCTGGCCCAAAAAGGTCAGTAAGACCGGGACCTTGGCTTGATTATAATAAGGGTAAACCGATAGTAAGCTCGACTCGTATAGGTGCCCAATGATGGCGGCTGGCGGCGGCGAGGCGGTTAGATCGAATAATAATTCTGGCGACTCCTCATCGATCGTTCTGAGCTTAAAACTATCGCCTAAGCTCTTAATGGCCATATTGGCGCCCAATTCGGCGTCTTGGCCAAAGACCGACCAGGGCCCCGTGCGCGGGGCCACCAGTAAGACCGATTCGGGATCTGAGCCAACCCACTTAAGAGGGAGATTTGGGACCGGTTCGATCGGTATGACTAAGGTATCGTCTAAAATGGTCACCGGGACAGAATCGCCCTCTGAGGGATTAACCACGCCATCTTGAGACTGATTAACCGAAAGCTCTTCGGGGCTTGGGGTTTGAGGCCTCGATTGGGAGCTAGTTTGGGGCTGAGGCTGCGGCGTTTGGGCTTGTGATTGAATTTGGGCCAGTGATTGAGGCTTTGATTGAGAGCTAATTTGGGGCTGAGGCTGAGCTTGAGCTAGTGATTGATTTGGCGCCAGCCGATCTAGCCCCAAAAATAAGGCCAAAGCCAAAGCCGTAATAAACAATACTCTGTAGCCAGGTCGGCTCATCTCACCACCCCCTGGGCTGATTTTTTAGGCGGTTTTTTAGTTTTGGCCGGGCTTGACCGGCCAGTTTTACTTTTAGAGACGTTTTTGGGGCCTTTTTCAGGGCCTTTTCTGGCTCCTTTTTCGGGCTTGGCGTAAGTTTTAGATTTTTCCTGGCCTGACCGGCCAGTTTTGGCTCTAGAACTAATATCTGAGCCTTTTTGTGAGCCCTTTTCGGACTTACCGCTGGCCTTGGGCGCTCTATTGGTTTTGGGCTTAATGCCGGTTTTGGCGCTGGTTTTGGGAGCTACGCTATTTTCGGCATTATCTTCGGTAAGAGCTAAACTCTCATCGTCTACGAATAAATCAGGCTCATTACCATAAAACTCCCCTTCGTTATCAGAGACTGGCCGGCCTTGGTTCGGGGTCGCAGGCAACCCGCTCGTGGGCAACCCGCTCGCAGGCAACGCGGTCGCGGACTTGTTTTTAGAGCCGCTAGAAACCCGCTCATCTTGATGGCGATCGCGGAGCACCAACTTTACCGGCACCAAGTCTAGCCCAAAGGCCAGGCGAAGGCGGTTAGCCAAAAACCTTCGGTAGGAAAAATGGACGGCCTCTGGGCGGTTAACGAACAAAACAAAGGTCGGCGGCCTACTTGAGACCTGGGTAGCGTAGTAAAACTTAAGCCTGGTCCGACCGACCTGAGGCGGGGTATGGGCCTCTGTGGCCTTCTCTATCACCCGGTTGACTTGCCCGGTCGTAGCTCTGAAGCAGTACTGAGCCATCAGCCGGTCAATAAATGGCCATAAGCGGCTTAAGCCGGCGCCAGTTAAGGCGGAAACGGTCATAAAAGGGGCTTTGGCCAAAAAAACCATCTTTAATTCCATCTCTCTTTTAAGATCTCGCCTCTTATCTAAGCGATCGCTTACGGCGTCCCACTTATTGACCAAGACGATTAAGGGGCGACCGCGCTCGAAGGCATAACCGGCAATGTGGGCGTCTTGATCGGCTACGCCCTCTAAAGCGTCGATAACCAAAACCGCGATGTCAGATCGCTCGATACCTTTAATGGCCCGCATGACCGATAGTTTTTCCAGTTTTTCGCTGACCCGCCCTTTGCGGCGAACGCCGGCGGTATCGACTAAGACGTACTTATGGTCGCCAATTTGGATTTCAACATCAATGGCGTCGCGGGTGGTGCCGGGCAGATCATTTACCACCAAGCGCTCAGAGCCTAAAAGTCGATTTATGATGGAAGATTTTCCGGCATTGGGCCGACCAATTAGAGCAACCCTTGGCGGGGCTTCCAAGGGCCTAGAATCTTCACAGGGATCTAAATACTGAGCCAAAAAGTCTCTAAGATCGCTTAAGCCGTAGCCATGGGCGGCTGAGACGGCCAAGACAGGCGATAAACCTACGGCGTGAAATTCTGCCGCCGCCGGGGCCTTATTGGGTCCATCGATTTTATTTACGCAAACTACACACGGGCGATTAGAGCGCCTTAAAAGTCTGGCTAGTTCTACGTCCTGAGGGTGAAGGCCCAAAAGGCCGTCGGTAACTAAGACCACTAGATCGCTTTCATCCATGGCCGCCATTATCTGACTAGTCACCGGCCCGGCTAGGGGATCGAGATCCGAAAAATCAAAGCCGCCGGTATCGACCAAAAGCCCGCTGCGGCCCTCAATAACCAAGGGGGCGTAGTGGCGATCCCTAGTTACCCCAGGGCGATCGTCAACTAAGGCCGCCGAGCGCCTTAAAAGCCGGTTAAATAGAGAAGATTTGCCTACATTAGGCCGCCCGACAAGGGCAATTAAAGAACTCATTGGCCCACGCTCAAATCCATGGTAATTTTGTCAACTAAATTTCTAAGCCCTTTTAAGTGGCCTAAAGGTGAAGCGCTCAATATGAGCCTGAGGCGCTCTAAGGCCGGAAAAAGGTAGTCACGGTAGCCCATTTTCTTTTTAACTATCGTTAGATTCACGTAAGCCCCAAAAGCCTGCATCATCCTTAAGGCCCCGAGGCTTAGGAGCTGAGTTTTAAAGGCCGCCGGCATCTTAGATTTACGGGCTGATTGATAATGCTCCAAAAAGGTTTGTTTAATATCTTCAGTAACATTAACGTAAGGATCGTTTAATAAACTAGAGAGATCATAAGGCGCGGGGCCAAGCCTTGCTCCCTGCCAGTCGATAACCATAATTTTATCGCCTTCAATCTTATCTTTATAGAGCATCAAGTTGCGGCTCTGAAAATCGCGGTGAATTAAGACCAAATCGCCCGCAGAAGTAGCAAGACAGGAGAGTTCTAGGGCTTCATGGGATAAATCGTCAGCTAAATGGGCGTTTTTAAGATTAAGTAACCTAAGGCCATTGGCAAAATACCGCCATTCAAGTTCCATAGCCAAATTTTGGTCATAGGGGGGATTGGAGGAGCCAAGCGATCCTACGGCCGTAAGCGCACGATCGTGCCAATCGGCTAAGAGATAGGCTAGCGGGCGCGCTAGATTACAATGCGGCCAAGCTAAATCTGAAGTTACCTTATCAAGCCGAATATGGCCGAGATCTTCTAGTAAAAACCTACCTTCCGTCAGATCGGCCTCAAAAATCTGCGGAAGTGGTAGTCCATGGTACCAAAGCTTTTGCCCAAGGTAAAGCCAGAGCCGATTTTCCGATTCCACCGGCCCCAAAAGGAGCATGATGGTCTTATTATCGCGAAAGAGCCTTATGTAGCGCCTCTGCGAACCATCGCCATCTAGGGGAGAAAAAGTTATCGGACTATCGCCAGGAAAAAAATCTTCAGCCCATTTTAGAGCATTAGATAAGGCATAATCTAAAGTATCCGTCATAATATTGGCATTTTGGAGCATATTAATTTATATATCCTAGAAATTTACTACGGCCCCGCCGGTGATTACGGCTTTTTCCGGCACCATCCCGGCTACAATAGCGCCGGTTACGATGGCCTCAGGCCCGATGGAGGCTTCTCGCCAAAGGACGCAGTCTTTAACCTTGGCCCCGGGAAAAATTTGGGCCCCCTCTTCGGCCACCAAAAAGCCCTCAATCTGAGCGCCTTTAAACTTTAAGTTGTTATCGCAATTCTCACCCCAAAACCTCCGGCCTGAGGCTAACCTAAAGTTTAAGTCAAAATACTCCTCAACTGTCCCCATGTCCAGCCAAAAGGCCTTGGGATAAAATACCCCGATTGGTTTTCCTTTATCCCAATAGCTTATTAGTCTATCGATGATGTCGGAGAAGCCCTCGGGCATTTTTAATAAAATCTCAGGGTCCAGCACCATGAGACCGGCCCCGCAGAGCCTGCGCGTTTCCCCCTTCAAGGGCGCCTTACTTCTAAAGCCAATGATGCGACCATTAATGTCAAGACTTACGGTGGCTTTATAAGGACAATCGATTAAGGCTATTGTTGCCGATGGTTTAATTACTTCGGCCATATGGGCCTTATAAAGGGATAGTAGAGAAATATCGCTCCAGATATCAACGTTTACCACAAAAAAAGGCCCATTAAAGAACTTAGCGGCGGCCTTTAGGCCGCCGCCAGTACCTAGGATTTCAGGCTCCATGCTTACGATAATCTCAAGATGGCTAAACCGTGAGCGCTCGTAATTTACGGCTTCAATGAGCATTTCTGCCTGATAGTGGGCGTTTATTATGACCCTTTCAATGCCGCTATCGCTTAGGCGAGAGAGCCAATACGACAGCATCGAGCGATTTAGGACCGGAAAAAGAGGCTTGGGCCGCTTTAAGGTTAAGGGCCTGAGCCTCTGACCGAAGCCGGCGCACAGGAGCATGGCCGTCATCTTAGCTTTATTAGTTATTACCATATTTTTGCCGATGCATGAACCTATTTATGGACCTATTTAATGTCTGGATCTAGATAACCAAATTCTTCTAATAATTTTTCTTTTTCGCTCCAATCATGGGTTATGCGGACAAAAATGGTTAAAAAGACCTTGGTCTCTAAAAATTCTTCCAAGCCCTGGCGGGCCTTGGTGCCAATGCTCTTTACCATGCGCCCGCCTTGGCCGATAATGAGCTTTTTTTGGCTCTCCCGCTCAACGTGGATGGTCGCCTCTATCCGGTAGAGGGGCCGGCGGTCCTCGTCAGTTGGCTCTTTAAAAGAATCGATGGTAACAGCTGTGCTATAGGGGACCTCTTGGCGGGTCAGAGAGAAGACGGCCTCCCGGATGTATTCAGCGCTAATAGCCCGGTAGCTCTGATCGGTTAATTCATCTTCATCATAGAGGGCCGGAGAAACCGGAAGTTTATCGATTAAAAGCTTTTTTAATTGGCTTAGGCCCTCGCCGGTTTTTGCCGAGATGACGGCGGCGCCATCGGGCTTAATTTGCTCACAAACCTCTTCTAAGATGGCTTCGATATCCGCGCTCTCCATTAAGTCCGACTTATTTATGGCTACTATCAAAGGCTTTTGGCCGCGCGATAAGACCGACTCTAAAGCGCTTTGGTGATCTAAGCCTCTTTTAAGGCCGTCTACCAGCCACAAGCAGACGTCAGAGTCGGCTAAAGCCGACTTAGCCTGGGCGACCATGGAGCGATTTAAAAGCTTTTGGGATTGGTGGATGCCAGGGGTATCGTAGAAAATAATCTGGCCGGTTTTTTCCGTCACAACGCCTAGGATGCGGTTTCTGGTGGTTTGGGGTTTAGAGGTGACGATGGCTAATTTATGGCCCAAAAGCCGGTTTAAAAGCGACGATTTACCGCAGTTTGGCGCGCCTATGATGGCCACAAAACCGGCCCGGTGATCTTGGGGGGTAATACTATCCAAAGAACTCTTTCCTAAAGTCATTGACTGGCCTCTTTTTTGGCTTCTAACCCCATGATATTAAACCGGCTGGCCAGATCGGGGTAGTATTGACATAGTTCAACCAATAAGTTTCTAGCCGCATCTTGCTCGGCCTCTTTCTTACTGGAGCCTTTACCGATACCAGAAAAGCTATCGAGGTTAGCCTTAGAAACAAACATAGGCGAGTGGGGCGGCCCGTAGACCTTGGTCATGTAGATAGGAAGGCCAATTTTTATCGACTGCGCCGCCTCCTGAAGCGAGGTTTTAGCGTCGGTGGGCCCGAGCATTAAAAAATCGTGGGAGAAATAAGGGGCCCACAGGTTTGCTACGACCTTTTTGGTCTGATCGTAGCCTAGATCAAAAAATAGGGCGGCTATCAAAGCTTCCATGGCGTCGGATAAGACCGAAAACTTCGAGGCCCCGCCGCAGGCCCGCTCGCCCGGCGACATGACGATGTATTGGCCTAAATTTAGGCTAAAGGCCACCTCGCCCAGCCTAGCCTCACAGACCATCCAGGACTTTAAGCGGGTCATCTGGCCTTCGTTTAAGCGGGGTTTAATGGGAAACAATAGCTCAGCAATGCACAGATCTAAGACAGCGTCGCCTAAAAATTCCAGCCTCTGGTTACTGGTTTCCCCGTCTATTGTGGTTTTGTTGACGCCACCTAACATCGAGCGGTGGGTCATGGCCGCCTGGTAGAGGGAGAGCTCCTTAAATGTAACGCCCAAAGAGGCGGCCAATTTATCAAAGCGCTCAGGATTTTCAATAATGCCGTTATTGGGTTCATAGTTATTTGGTTCTGGCTTGGGGTCAGGCTTTCGATCTTCAAAAGGCTCTTTAAAAGGCTCTTTAAAACTTTTGGCCTCTTGATAAGGATCTTGAAAAGGATCTTGAAAAGAATTGGCCTCTTTAAGGGCTACGCCGTCGTCGGGATGTTTAATGGACCAGATATCAGGGGGATATTTTTCGGTTAGCTTTGAAATTAATTTATCTTTGAGCCCGCCAAAGCCGCCGTTAGACATCATGACGATTACGTCTTGGGATTTAATTTTGCGTAATAGTCGGTAGGCTAGATCGGATATGCTTTTGGTTACGGTGGCGGTACCTATGTCATCACATAATTTAACTAAATCGAGCCTATCGCCGGCGGGGGCTTTGAGGGGGTTATCTACGGGGGCTAAAAAGACCCAATCGGCCAGACTTAAGGCTTGGGGGTAGAGATCTTGAAATATAGCCCGCCTAGTTGTGTTACTCCTAGGCTCAAAGGCAGCTATTATGCGCCTCTCCGGAAAGGCCCCCCGTAGGGCCTCAAGAGTTTTGGCTACGGCCCCGGGGTGATGGGCAAAATCGTCAATTAAAACCGGCTTATCAACATCAATCGCATCCGGCCAGATAATCTGTTGGCGCCGCTTAACGCCTTTATGCTGACTTAAAGAAATAGCTAAGTCTTCAAACGTCCCGCCAGCGTCTAAAAAGGCCCCGGCGCAGGCGGCGGCGTTTAGGGCGTTATAGAGTCCTGGGCGGTTTAAATTGAGTTCAAAGAGCGGCCCGTAAGGGGTCTTTAGATAGAAAGCCCCGCTCATACCTTTAGGCTCATAGAAGCCGACCTCGATATCGAGCTTATGGGGGGAGCCGTTGGAGACTCCGTAGAAGAGCTTACGGCAAGAAGCCGCGCTCGCTATCTGCCGGACTTTTAAGTCATCGCCGTTAGCTATCAGTAAGCCTTTGGGCGAAATTAGGCCCATGAGTCTTTCATAAGCCTCATAGAGGGATTTGGGGTTGGGATAGATGTCGGCGTGGTCGTAATCAACAGAAGAGAGTATAACGGTCTGCGGCCTATAATGGATAAACTTCGGTTCTTTATTAAAGAAAGCACTATCATACTCATCGCCCTCGATGATAAACCAGCCGCCGGGGCGCCCCTCCCTAAAGGGCGCCGGAAAATCTAAACTATCGCCGCCAATTAAAAAACCCGGCTCAAACGACCCGGTTTCAAATATTTTGGCCGCCATGTTGGTCATGGTCGTTTTGCCGTGGCAGCCGGCTATCACTAAGTTTTTGGTTTCGGAGAGAAAATAGTGGCTCAAGGCTTGGGGGAGAGATAAATACGCTATGGCCAGATCGCGCAGCTGAGCCACCACCGGCATATTGATAGTAATAACGTTACCCACGATGACTAGATCGACATTTTCAGGTATCGCCCCATAATCATAGCCGTAGTTAAAATTAATTCTAAGGCGACTAAGTATTTGACTGACCGGCGGGTAGACGTTTAGATCAGATCCCGTTACTTTGGCGCCCGTTACTTTAAATTGACCGGCCAAAGAGGCCATGGCTACGCCGCCAATACCTAGAAGATGGACTCTAAGGCCTTTTAAGGGTTTTTTTGGCGGAAAATTTAGATCCGGATCGAGATTTACAAGCGGACTTTTGGCCGCTTGACTGGCCCCAATACTAGCTGAGCTAATTTTAGTGCTTACTTTAGTAGCATCTTTAGGGCTAGTTTTATCACTAGCTCTATGGCTAGTTTTGATTTGGTTAAATCGTTCTTGAGTCATCAATTTCTCATAAATTAATTTAATATTATATATATTTGGCTATTTACGCCAAAATTCAGGGAAAAACAAGACGACGAAACTGTAGAACTCGAGCCTACCTAAGAGCATGCACAAGCTTAAAACAAGCTTAGCTGAGGCTGGAAAGTCGTAAAAAGAGCCCGTAGCTCCCACCTGACCTAAAGTCGGGCCAACATTACCTAGGCTACTAGCCGCCGCGCTAAAGGCCGTCATGAGATCTAAGCCTATGGCCGTTAAAGTCAAGGTGACTAAGGCCATGGTTAAAAAGTATATCAGAAAAAACTGCCAGACGCTCTCAAGAACTGCCTCACTTAAGGTTCGATCATGAAGCCTGACCGGAAAGACTCCCCGGGGGTGGATCAGCCTCCGGCAGGCCCGGTGGATGGATTTAATTAAAATTATCCAGCGGATGCATTTAACGCCCCCGCTGGTTGAGCCTGAGCAGCCGCCGACAAAAAAGAGAAAAAATAAGAGCGCTTGAGATAAATGGGGCCAGGTTGTCCACTCATAGGTCGACAAGCCCGAGGTTGAGACAATGGAAACAGCTTGGAAGAGCGAATGAAAAAAAGCCTCCCCCGGGGCCACAATCACCCGGTCGATCATTAAAGCCATGGTCGATAAAAGAGCAAAAGCTAAGACCAAAAAAAAGAGAAACATTACTTCGCGATTAAAAACTAACGCCCGCCAATGGCCCCTTAAAACCTGCCAGTAAAGAGCCATGCTAAGGCTACCTATGAACATAAAAATAAGTAAAACCGTCTGGATGTAGCGGCTCCCGGTATAGGCGGCTGACTCATTGTAGTTGGAAAAGCCGCCGGTAGAAATCGTAGTTAGGGCCTGGCAAAGAGAATCAAAAAGACTCTGACCGCCTAAGAGTAATAAAAATAAAAGTAAGAGAGTCAGAGATAAATAGACGCCCCAGAGGATCTTAGCTGTCTGG
>JAITJB010000015.1 GCA_031279155.1 Deltaproteobacteria bacterium
ATATCGCCGGCCACCGTGCCTATCAGGACCCTTCCCCGGCCCGAAGGCTTAGCGGGCGTTTTAACGTGCGGCAAGACCATATCGATGATCTGCTTCATGATGTCGCCGGCCATGATTAGGCCGGCTATGAAGTACTCTCCGGTTTCGTATTTGCGGCCAATATCGATAAGAGACTTCTGGCAGACCTCCATAATCAGAGTGGGATCTGTACCCATGTTGATCAACTGGCGGGTCATCCGACGGCAAGCGGTATCTTTGAGCTGAATAATCAACTGCGAGAGCCGTTCGAGCGATGGCTTGTAGTTACTCACGCTGACACCTGCCACGCGGCTTTCATAGCCGCCAGAGCTAAGTTTCTTACTGGTCCCATAAGCCTATCTTAGTAGTTAAGGTTATATATTTTTTAGGCGTTAGAAACCAGCCCGAACCAATTGGTTGATCTTTATAGTCATAAAAGATATAATTAATCTTAAAAGCTGTCTCGGCTTCCGTGGTCTGGAGCCTAGCGGCTTCAGCCGCGTTAAGAGTGGCCGGTTCCACCCTCAAAAAAGTCTTCTTGATGTAATGGCTGCCTTCGCCAGTAAATAGCCCTGAAAGTGATGATAATTCGAGCTCAGCCTCGACAATGGGGGCTTGGGGGTCAAATTTTAAAAGAGCTTCATTTAGCAGAAATGGTTTTTCCTTATGGCTGACCAGGCGGATCAGGTGTATGATCTTACTGCCTTTCGTTAAACACAGGCTCTCAAGGGTCTTGGGACTGGCCTCCATGATGGAAGCCTTGACGATGGTTAGCGTCGTATTTTTGCGGTCAGCTAAAAGCTCCATCAAGCCGTCCCAGGTAAAGCTCGCCTGAGTCCAGGCCGGGGTGGCCACATAAGTGCCGCTGCCCTGAATCCGCCTTAAAAGCCCCTGATCGGCCACCACGCCAATGGCTTGCCTAACCGTCATGGTCGATAAGCCGTAATGTCGTCCAATGGCCGCCTCTGATGGAAGTTTGGCTCCTGGCGGAAATTCGCCGCTGGCGATTATTTTTTTAATTATCTGCGATAGTTGCAGATAAGCGGGAGTTCTGACATTGTCTTTGTCAATGGCTAATTTGTCAGAAAACACATTTTTAAGGTTCATAACTCACAGCCGAAAAACCGAATTTAGAACGATCCAGTCAGCTTATGCGCCTTCCTTTCATAAATTTAAAAATCGAACCAAATTTCAGCCCGGCTCTGGCTAAAATGGCTTCGAATTTATCGGCGCAGCTGACCTGGCCAAGCTCAACTCGACCAAGGCCAGACAAGGCTCTATAAAATTTTTACAAGTATATTTATCAATAAATTTATTGATTCAGGAATTATTACCGGATTTATAGGAATGTTTTTCTGATTTCGGCGAAAGCCCTAATAGTTCTAGGCTCCGAAGGCCATAATGGCCCGACAATGGCCGACTGAAGGCTGAGGAGAAGGCTTTTGGGCTTCGCGCCCTCAAACCAGGAGAAGTTGACATTGCGGGATGCGGGTGGCAGCGGTTGGAATATGACGCGGCCCTATTAATCATAATATTGTAGCTTAGTTTAGATGTTTTTACAAGGTTATTTGCCCAGGGCTCAGGGGGAGCCGCTAGAAGATAACTACGGAATAATAATGGAGAAAAAGAGGTTACGGCCTCCTAGAAATTTTGTAGTAAAATTATAGCTATAAATATGTATAAGAAAAATACAGTGTGATTATATATATTTTATATGAGCCTTAGCCTGCCTAACATGGTTATCATCCTATAATGCCTAACTTGCCTATCATGTTTGGCTGGCCTAGCCTTACTTGGCAGCCTCCCTTGCCTATCATGTTTGGCCAGCCTAGCCTTACTTGACAGCCCTGCCAGGCTAGCCCCTCTATATGCTAGACGAGCTAGAAAGGTCCCTTTGAGCTCGACCTTAGCTGAAAGCCGCCTTTCTACTTAAGTTTTGAGCGGGTTGACTTTGCCGTTTTGCCTCATGTAGAATCTAATCCGCTTGAGCGTGTCTAACTTTTTAGGCTTTTGGCCAGCCAGCTAACATTAAACTCAGGTTTAAAGCGTTGATTACCATGAGACATCTTTGTTTTAGATCATAACGCCTCCCCGGTGGGGCCAGAACTTTAATTGAGTATTTTGGAGGTCACATGAGCGATTTCACCGTTAAGGATCGCAGGCTTTTTGATAAAGACGGCAATATTATTAGTGATGAACAGGCGCCTTCCAGCCCTAATGCGGACGAAGCTCAAAAGGCGCCCCAAAAAGAGGCCGACGCCAAAGCTTCTCCCGAGAGCGACCGCTTCGGGGCCGGCGATATCGAGGCTACTTTATCGACCCTCATTATTGGCCTGGCCACCACGGCTATGATTCATTTGGGCGAACAGTCTCCCGACGGCAGCTCCCCACCCCAAAAACCCGATCTGATCAGCGCTAAGCACACCATCGATATCCTAGGGATTTTGAAGACTAAAACTTTAGGTAACTTAGACCAAGCCGAGACGGCCTTGTTAGAAGCCTTGCTCTACGACTTAAGGATGAAGTACGTCCAAGTTAGCCAGGGCAAATGATAGAGCGATCTTTTGATCCGTTTATATCGCTCTATTTTCTACCAAATTGGCTAGGATTATGACAAAATTGTCTTAGAAAGGACTAAAAATGCGGAAAAATATAACTATCCTTGTGGCCATGGGCCTTGTGATATTGGCCCTGGCTCTGGCCTTAAAGTCAGAGTCGATTGAAGCTCAAACCCCGCCGCCAGCGGCGCCTGCGGTAGGTCCGGTCAATCCCGAGCTCGTGGGACTGCCCTCGGTTGCGCCTGTCGTCCAAAAGGTCAAACCTGCGGTTGTCAACATCTTCACCATGAAGGTCGTTAACCCCCGTCAGCGCAACACCCCCCAGCTCCCCAGAAACTTTAGGGGTATGCCGGATGATTTTTTCCAGGATTTCTTCGATTTTCCCGCCCCTCGCTCGTATAAAGAAAGAGCCTTGGGCTCAGGCTTTATCTTTGACCCCCAGGGCTATATCATCACCAACAACCACGTGGTTGAGGGTTCTGATGAGATCAAGGTCAAATTAGCCGACGGCCGGGAATTGACAGCTGAGATCATTGGCCGCGATCCCAAAACCGATCTGGCCCTCATTAAGCTGACCACCAATGGCACCTACCCCTACATCAGCTTAGGCGATAGCGATTTATTGGAAATTGGCGATTGGCTAGTTGCCATCGGCAATCCCTTTGGCTTAGAGCACACCGTAACTACCGGTATCCTTTCGGCCAGGGGCCGCTCCATTGGAGTGGGACCCTATGACGACTTTCTGCAAACCGACGCCTCCATTAACCCTGGTAACTCTGGCGGGCCATTACTTAACTTGCGCGGCGAGGTCGTTGGCATCAATACCATCATCATCGCTGGCGGAACCGGTATTGGCTTTGCCATTCCAAGTAAAGTGGCCATAAAAATAATCGATCAGCTTAAAACTACTGGCCGCGTTGATCGCGGTTGGATTGGCGTTTTAATCCAAGAGCTTACGCCGGACATGGCCAAGAGCTTTGGCTTAGACGATACCCAAGGCTCACTGGTTGGCGACGTGGTTGTGGGATCTCCTGCCGAAGCTGGCGGCATTAAACACGGCGACATCATTGTCGCGTTTGACGGCAAACCCATCAAAGCTTGGCAAGAGCTGACCGGTATTGTGGCTGATACCCCAATCGGTAAGACCGTTGACGTGGTCGTGGTCAGAGACAAAAAGAGGGTAACCTTAAAACTGACCGTTGGCAAATTGGAAGACGAGACCGCCGGCGGCACCGGGACTCAGTCCACCAGCGAAGTTGAGCTCGGCCTTACCTTAAGAGAGCTCACGCCGGAAATGCAGACCCGCTATGGACTAGATGGCCGCACCGGTCTTTTGGTGGAAGGCGTGGTCAATGATTCCGTGGCCGCCGAAGCCGGCATTCAGCCCCAAGACATCATCATGGAAGTCGACCGCAAGCCCGTCCCAACCTTAAATGAGTACCGCCGCATCGTCAGGCAGCATCCTAAGGGTACGCCGTTACTGTTGTGGGTTAAGCGCGGCAACCAGACCATCTTCTATAGCTTAGGCTTAGGCGACTAAAACCAACGCTTAAACGTTAAGCGGCTAATTAAAAGTTAAGCCCTTTGGCCTTAGGCCAAAGGGCTTAACTTTTCGAGCTAACGGTAGCCTTACGGGGCTGCCGTTTTTTTGTTTTGGTTTGTTTATGGAGCTTATTTGGCTTGGGGTTGGCTTCAATCCGGGGGCAGAAAACAGTTGGGCTCAAAACCTAAGAGCTCGCCTAAGACGGTCATGCTCTTAAGGCCATTGGCGTTTAGCTGATCTAAAAAGGCTAGGTCGTTGGTTAAAGAAAACCAGCGGTTTTGGTTGAGCCACAGATCGACTATCAGATG
>JAITJB010000071.1 GCA_031279155.1 Deltaproteobacteria bacterium
CGGCCATAGCCAAAGCCTGCGCGGAGGCCTGGAGGTCTTCAAGTTGGCTCTTTAAGATTTCAACTTCTTCGTTGACATTATCTTCTTTTAGGACGCTTAAGAGCTGCCTTAAGCCTGCGGCTAGCTTAGAGAGAGAATATAAGAGATCTTGAAGTTCGTCATTGTCAGGGCAGTTTACGGGATAGAGTTCAGACTCCTGATCAGAGCCATTGAACATTTCCGTAAGCCTTTCATCGATAAGGTTTAAGCTCTGGATCTTATCTGAGTGGTCTCTTAGCTCGGGGTATTTTTCAAAGACGTTGGCCATGGTTTCAGATAAGGTTTTAAGTTCCCCGGGCCGGAGGTAGTAGCCAAAATGATCGGTGGCAATCGATTCTAAGAGGTGGGCTTCATCGAAGATTAAGGCGTCACAGGATGGCAGATACTGCCCAAGGTTATCAGTTGTGCCGTGAATAGCCAGGTAAGAGATAAAGAGATGGTGGTTAACTAAGATTATATCAGCCGCCTGGGCGCGGCGGCGAAGAGCCGTAAGAAAACAGTCTTCTTGATATTGGCACTTTTGGCCATGACAGGCTACCGATGGGCTGGTAAGTTCTGAGGGCCCGAAAAGGCCTCTAGCCGCCAAAGGTAGGGTTGAGAGATCGCCGTCGATGGTCTCTTTAAACCAGCCGTCAAAGGCCTCGTAGGCTTTAGGATGTTTTTGTTCGGTTAAAAGGTTAATGTTACGACTATGGTAACGGAATTTACGGAGGCAGAGGTAGTTTTCCCGGCCCTTGATCAGGGCCACATGAAAATCGTGGCCAAAATACTTGCGGATAAAGTCCAGATCTTTATAGAAAATTTGATCTTGGAGGTTTTTAAGACCAGTTGAGACCATGGTCTTCTTGGAAGACAAAAGGGCCGGTAACAGATAGGCTAAGGTTTTGCCTATACCGGTACCGGCCTCAATAACGGTCGTTGAATGCTCTTGTAAGGCCTTCGTGACCTCCTGAGCCATGCTTAATTGCCCAGGCCGAAGTTCATAGTCTGGCCAGGCTGCTAAGGGCCCGTCCGGTCCTAAGAGCCAAGTGATGTCCCTGTTGACAGGGCCGGACATGTATTACCCCGAGACAGTATTACCCTAAGGCCAATTTCCCCAAGCCCAATTATCCAAAAGCTTTAGTGTAAGCTCGAGATCAGCTGACTTTAGCTGACAACGAGGCTTTTACCCATAAGGCTTAAGACGCCTAAAACCACCAAAAAGACCACGAGAACGGCTATAATAACCCCGGCCGTGCCATCGCCGGCCGGAATCATGGCCCGGTCGAGTTCGCCGGCCAGCGATCGGATCTCAGACTCATCAAGCTGTGATAAACGCTGATCGATTTCCTCGCGGCTGTAACCTAACGAGACCAAGGTCTCAGATACTTTTTTGTTTTCCAAGGTCGCCCTGATATGGGCCAGGTCGGCGTCCCTGGCCGACTGAGAGTCGACAGTAGTAGCAAACCCGTCTAGGGCCGCCTTGGTGGGCATCAGGGCTAGGACCATGGCCAGGGCGATCATCAGCAGAACCACCCGGTGGCCCGCCTTGGTTTTGGCAAGATCGCGCATTTTTTCCTCCACAAATTTAGTTCAATAACAGCGAAAGGAGCCTAAGAGCGAGTTAGGCCTCCGGCAAACGACTATAGCAAATTTGGCCGTGATAATATGATTTAGACTAGTTGAGAAAAATAAAACCTACCGGCCCCATTGATCCGGCTAGATCAGGGCCAGGCCCGGTCTGTTAATTAATATCATAAAACTAGAAAATCGGCAAGAAGTTTTTTTAAACGATCCTTCGAACAAAAATTGAACCGAGATCCGGCCAAATTACTATGATAAAATTGGTCGCCCCCTGAGGAATTAATAGTACATGTCTTTGAATTTTTAGGATAAATCAAATGTTCGGTTTAATAGCCAAATTACTGGTCAGCTGTCTGGCAATTGTCCGGCTTAAGTCCCCAAAACCCGGAGCCTGGCTCATTATTTACTCGCCGATTATTTGACCGGCCGAGGTATTCTACACAAAAACAAGCCTTAAACGCTTAAACCCAAGCCTTGGCGACCTACGGAAGGCTCTTTTGGGTCCATTTAGTATCAGTCTGACTTGACCTGGTTTATGTCAGGCCAGGACTTTTGGGGCCTAAAAAATATGCTCAAAAAAAATTTTGATTTAGGGCGAGCATTAGAATTGATGAGGTAAACCTAAGCATCTCGCTCAGATAGCCAAGCGAGCGCAGCCTAGCTACCTTTCTAGGTGGGTCTTGAGCAACATTTCTGACCCAATTTTTCTCTTTTGGCCATGTTTTTTACTTGCCAAACAACTGCCACTGGAATATAATTTCAAAGAAAAATCTAGTTAACTTTTCTTTTTTTGAGTGACTGTTGCCTTGAATGTTCAGATCTCACCCTGTGCGTAATGTAATCACGGTATCATTAATCCGGAAAAATGGCTATGTCTTTATAACAATATTTAATTAGCGCAATTAAAAACCAAGGCTTTGTAAATATATCTAAGAACACTTGTAATATATAGATTTTTTTTCAAATAGTTACGGCTGTTAGCTGTGACTTTTTATGTTTAATCTATGGATTTGCATTTTTATTGACTACTAAAGAAGCTATACAAGATTAGATTGCATTATAATCTTGGTGTATTGCTGACTTTAGACTAACTTTAGGGAGCAACATGAAATTTTTTATTGATACCGCCAACCTGGAACAGATCAGGGAGGCGGCAGGTTTTGGCATACTGGACGGCGTGACCACCAATCCAAGTTTAATGGCCAAAGAGGGCATTATTGAGCAGAGCACCAGGATCAAAGAGATCTGCGCTATTACCCCCACTCCGGTCAGCGCTGAGGTGCTGGCAACTGACACTGAGCCGATGATCGAGGAAGGCATTAAGCTTTCAGGCCTAGCCCCCAACGTCGTTGTCAAGATTCCCATGACCATAAACGGCCTTTTGGCCACCAAAGTTTTATCTGGTCGGGGAATTAAAGTTAACGTCACCTTGATCTTTTCGGCTGTCCAGGCCCTTTTGGCCGCTAAAGCCGGGGCCGCTTACGTAAGCCCATTTGTTGGGCGCCTAGATGATACCGGTGTTAACGGCCTACAGGTGGTCGAAGAAATTTTGACCATAATGGATAACTACGATTTTGAAACCGAGGTTATCGTAGCTAGCGTCCGTCACACTCAGCATGTGGCTGGCGCGGCCATAATCGGGGCTGATATCTGCACCATCCCCTTTGCCGTCATCAAACAGCTCTCAGGGCACCCGCTGACCGATAAGGGTTTGGCGGCCTTTCTGGCCGACCACGCCAAAATCGCGGCCCACTAAAAAACTCTAAGAGCTTAAAACCATTAATAAAAATTAGCTTTTTAATAGCTTTATATAAAAGCTAGGGCTTAAATTTTAGATCTTATCAGGCGGCCGCCCTTGGTCCCTTTGGCTAGACTAACTAACTGTCAGTTGTCTTTGACCTGGCTAAGTCTAGTCTGTTAGTTGTCGAAATTAAAATGGTGAATTTTTAGTTGTTTAAATCAATAAATTAAGATAAAGTACTTCATATTTTTAAGGAGTCGCTGTATGGCGCCCAGTGATAGCCCAAAATCGACCAATAAGTCTATGTCTAAAAACATAAGATTTATAATCTTATCGGTCGTTATTTTGGCGGCTTTAGCTTTGTTTTTTGGTTTAAATGGTCCTGAGGCCCCCAAGACAACTTCTGAGGCCAGCGCCCCAAATGATTCCGCTCTTTTGCCCGCCAGCCAGGTCAAACCAGCGGCTATCGCAACCGGCCCGGCCGATGACTTTATCATTGGCGTGATTACGGGAACTTCCGACGATAGCGTTGATTTAACCCTTGGGCTAGATAATATAGTTAAGCGCTATGGACTTGCCGATAATAACGGCTTAATACGCTTAGCCACTTACCCCGACGGCTTTATCGACGACATGAATCAGACCATCGACATCATCACCCGCTTTGCCGATGATCCGAGGGTCAAGGTCATTTGCGTCTTCGAGGGCGTCCCGGGGACAGCCGAGGCCTTTGCCCGGATTAGGGCCGTTCGGCCCGATATCGTTTTGATGGTAACGGAATCCCACGAAGATTTTGAGACCATCGCAACGGTTGCCGATCTGGTGGTTAACTCTGACTTTATCTCCCGTGGTTACTTTATACCCCACACGGCCAAGGCCTTGGGGGCCGAAAGCTTTGTCCACATATCATTTCCTCGTCACATGATTGACGAAAACATTAAGCTGCGCCGCGATATCATGGCCAAGGCTTGTGAGGATCTAGGCTTAGCCTTCTACGACCAAGCGGCCCCGGACCCCAGAACCGTTTTTGGGACCGATGCTGTTGAGTTATTTTTTGCCGAAAATATCCCTAGGTGGCTGGATCTCTACGGGCCCAAGACGGCCTTTTTTACCACCAACGACGACCACACTAAGCCGCTTATTGAGGGCGTTATCGCCCACGGCGGGTTCTTTGTCGAACCCGATTTCGCCTCCCCGTTTTTGGGTTTTCCCGAAGCCTTAAATTTGGATATTGAGAGCTTAGTTGAAAACCCGGATAAGGCTATGGACCATATTGAAGAGGCCGTAGTCAAAAAAGGCGCGGGCGCTAGACTTGGTACCTGGAAAGAATCCTTAAGTTACGCGAACTTAGCCGCCGTAACCGAATTTGCCAGACTTATTGCCTTAGGTGAAGTCACCCCCAGCGATACCGTCTCTCTCTTAGGTCTCTACCGCCAGACCTCGCCTGATATCGGCTGGCACGGCTCAGCCCTCTATACCCAAAACCAACATATAGTTAAAAACGTCTTTTTGATTTTGCAGGATACCTACGTCTTTGGCCGCGGGCCAATGGGCACCACCAGCTTAACTGTTCCATCTGTCTACAAAGAGATGGGTCAAATAAACCAGCCCCACTTGGCTTCTAATTTTCAGATAGCCGTGGTCACAGGCGATCTCAACCAGGGGGCCGAAGACATCCTCGGGGCTTGGGAGATGATTCGCCGCTTAGGCAGTGCTTCCGACGGCGGCTTAATTAACCACCAGGTCTACACTGACGACTACCTCGACCAGCCGGGTCTTATGAGCGATCTCATCGCGAGCTTAGCCGACGACCCCTTAACTAAGGTTATCGTGGTTAACCAAGCTATCGAGGGTACAGCTGAGGGCTTTCGTCGGGTTAAGGCCAAACGGCCTGACATCTTCTGCTTGGCCGGGGAGATCTTCGAAGACGCCTCCGTTATGAGCGATCAGGCCGATTTGGTGGTTATTGGGGATTTTATTTCGCGAGGCTACATCCTGCCCTACGCGGCCAAGCTCATGGGGGCCAAGAACTTTGTCCACATTTCTTTTGACCGCCATTTGTCTTTGGAGTCAATTGCTTTAAGGCTAAATATCTTCAGGGAAGCCTGTAAGGATCTCGGGCTAAACTTCTACGAGGAGATAGCCCTCGATCCCATGGAGGGGCTGGAGGCGGCCACGGAATTTATCGAAAGCTCCTACGAGAGCTGGATCAAAAAATACGGGGTAGATACAGTCTTTTTTACCACCAATGACGCCCATACAGAGCCGCTTTTGCGCCGCATGACTCAATTTGGCGGCTACTTTGTCGAAGCCGATATCCCTTCGCCACTTTTAGGTTACCCCGGGGCCTTTGATATCGATATCGAGCCCTTCTTGGGCCGCTGGCAAGAAGTCCTGGCCGTGGTCGAAAAGGCGGTAATCGACGCCGGCGGCTCAGGCCGCATGGGGACCTGGGCCTACCCCTTGGGCTTTGCCCAGACCACGGGCTTGGTGGGATTTGGTAAACTCTTAGCCGAGGGACGCACTAAAGTCTCTGACATTAACACGCTTTTAGAGTGTTTGGATATTGTTTCACCGGGGGCCAGTTGGAACGGCAGCTACCTAACCGATCTGGTCACTGGTAAGCCCCTTAGGAACGTCTTTTTGATCTACCAGGATGTTTACATCTTTGGTCAAGGTTATATTGAGACTACTAAAATTGATATCCCTATCAAATACTATTCTATAAACATCAAGTAAATTGTTTTTTGTTTTTATATGAGTTCTTATGAACATTAAATTACAACAGAATATAAAAAACAATTTTAAACTTGTCCTCTTGGTCTGGTCTGCCTTCTTGATCATGGCCGTGGTCAGTTATTTTTACGTGGGTTCGGTCATAAAAAGCCAGATTGAGCTTTATAGCCGCTCTGAGGTCAGTTTTTAT
>JAITJB010000110.1 GCA_031279155.1 Deltaproteobacteria bacterium
AAAGGCCTGCCGTCATAGAAGCCGGATTTTTGGTCTTTTTGGCCGATAAATTGGCCAAAGGCGATCGTCCAGTTACCATCGATGAACGCTTTGGGGCCTTTTTAGCTTACGGGGGATCCCAAAGTGATTTAGAATTTGTCCGAAGGCGTTTAATGCTAGCTAAATTTTTAGAAGCCCATTACGGTCAGCGCTTAGGAAAATCGGTCGGCGAGGTAGCGCTTACTCCTATAAACCACAGCCTCGAGCATTTAGCCTACGTTCTTTTGGGCCGCCAGGTGGGCTAAGTTGGCTAAAGGGGATAAAAAGGTCAAAAGAATCTATCTAGTCCGCCATTTTCAGACTGTAGCCCCGGAGGGCGTCTTAATTGGGCAGACCGACGTAGCCTTGAGCTTATCAGGGGCCATACGGGCCGCCGAACTTGGCCAAGAGCTTTCAGATATTAGTTTTGATAGGGTTTTTGTAAGCCCTCTTTCCCGGTGCCGAAAGACGGCTAAGTTTATCTTGGGGCCTGATTTTGATCTCGCTCGCCTTGAGAT
Source organism: Deltaproteobacteria bacterium (assembly GCA_031279155.1). Taxonomy (GTDB): domain Bacteria; phylum Desulfobacterota; class Desulfarculia; order Adiutricales; family Adiutricaceae; genus JAISWF01. The sequence goes on from JAITJB010000110.1 coordinate 537, forward strand.
ATTAGAATCGCTTAAGGAAATAGATTTAGGATCATGGGAGGGCTTAAGTAGCAAGGAGATTAAGGAGAAATTTCCAGATATTTGGGAGCAAAGGGGCCAAAACCCTGATACTATCTCTCCGCCCGGCGGGGAGAGTTTTAACGAACTGGCCAAGAGGGTTAGGCCGGCTTGGGCTAAGATAGTGGAATTAGATGTGGAGAAAATTTTAGTGGTGGCCCACCAGGCCGTCAACCGGGTGATCTTGGCCGATGAATTGGGCATAAGCCTTAAGAAAGTCTTAACAATCGAGCAGCCCTACGGCCAGGTCAAGGTCATTGATAAATTAGCTAAATAAATTTAGGTAATTTAGGTAATTTAGGCAATTACAGATCGGGCAATTTTGAAAGCCGCTTACGTAAGCGGTTTGGGGACTTTGGCTAGACCCATGGCCTTGTAGATGGGTTCGCAGGCCGGGCATCTAGACACCTTAGGCTTTTTGGGGGCGGCTGCCACAGACCAACTTTTTTTGGGTTTGGCCGGCGTTAGATAGTGATATGAGAGGATATTAACCAGCTCCGGCCAAGTTAAGCTAAGACCAGCCTGGCTAGTTTTGGTCAATATGTGCTCGAGGCACCTTGAGGCTATCACCCCCAATAGAGCCCTGCCATGGTAACCATGGCCATAGAATCTGGTCCTACTTTTAATGGCGACCTTGGAGTAGAGGGCGAAAGACCTTTCCACGGCAAAAGCTGCTTTATAAAGCTCATCTTCTGTTACTTGTTGTTCGTGGGCCATATAGTGCCAGATGAATATGAAGCTGGGCTTCTTGCTCGGGCTGATTTTTAGTAATTCTATGTGGTTATCGTGGCGATGGCCATAAAATTCTTCTGTATTTAATGGAAATTTCATGGGCCCATCCTTGGCCACGACCTCGCCCCAAAACGAGATGACCGGCAGCCCAGTTTTATCCATTATTATTGTGTTTTTGTTGTTAGCTAGCGATATAAGAATGCTATTTTTGTCGATATCAAGCTTAGATTCTTTAAATGGATCAGTACGGCTAGGAAGCCAGCCTGTATCTAGAGCTAAAATTCGGCCATCAGGACCGATTTTGGTCCAGATATCTACCCAACCGGGTTCCTCGAGATCATTAATGTCTATTAGAGGAGTTGCTAAGGTCGGATTGAAGAGGGTGATATAATTTCTGGTTTCTAGAGAACCATCTTGATTTAGTAAATTTAAAATATCTTTTCTATGACACCAAAGCGATTCAGCTGCGGACTCTAGTCTAGTCTGTCCTTTGGGCGGGAAGGCATGGCCTAAGAGATCCCCTAAGGCGCTATCACTACCAAGCCATTGGGTTGTCGCTGACCAGGAGGTGAAATACTCTAATCTGGCCCCAATTAAGGCCATGGCCGCCGCATAGACATTTTTATTAAATTTTTTGGCTAAATAATCCTGTAGGCCCAGTTGCTTTATGGCATTTAAGGTCACGTAAGCTACGCCAACTTTTTTGGGTTTGATGGGCTGGTCCTTGAGCTTTTCTTTATCCTTATCCATAAGCTTATCTTTGTTCTTATTCTTTTCCTTCTTTTTTGGCTCAACATAGGTAAAAGTAGGTTCCGGGAGAGGCAGACCAGAGGCGACAAAAAGGCGAGCATCGCGTATTTGTCGAGCTATCTCTTGGGCTTTGGCTTCGATATTAGGGGCCGGCAGAAAGAGGAGATTTTGACCGGTCAAGATGGTCTGGATGCGGTTGGCCAGATTTGGCCAAAAGCGGCGATCAAAATCGAACTCCGCTCCCAGTTGCAGTTCGATAGTTTTAATAGTCTTACCTTTTATTACATCAATATTAAAAAATCTATAGGCCGTAAAATTTTTTTTGTATTCTGGATGGTAGTAAATATATTCTTCAATCTGCATAGATTTATTTACTCCTAATATTAGTTTTCTTAGATAATTTAATCAGCTAGATCTATTTCTATGGTCGGTTTGGCGCCGTTAGCCGCCGGGATCTGGGGGTTACTTTCAAATTTAACTTCAAATGGCATAATAGATCCCAAGAGGCCGTCTATAGCCTCTCTGGCTTCTATTAACCAGTCATCAGGATAGCTAGGGCTATTTAAGCCAAGGGTTACGGCCAAAAAAGGCCCCTTAAATGGGCTATTTTTGGCTTTTTTGATGGCCGCCCGAAAGCAGGTCACAAAGGGAAGCTTATAGATAGCCTCACCTAAGCTGGCCAAATTTAGAGGGCTATCTGAGTTGCCTCCTGTTAGGCCGCGTGTTAGGCCATCCGATAGGCGCCCCAAGACTTTGAGTCGTCTCATAGACGAACCGCATGGGCAGGGTTCGCTAGTTAGTATACCAAAATCTCCGGTTCGGTAGCGAAAAAGTGGCATGGCCAGGCGGTTTAGCGATGTTAGAACGATTTCACCTGATTTACCGTCTTCTAGATTGCTGTCATTTGGATCTATTATCTCACAGATAATATCGGCCTCTCTTAAGTGGGGGCCGCTTAAATGAGGGCATTCCACGGCCCCGCCCAAGCCAAATTCCGTCAGCCCGTAGTGGGTGAATACCTTTATTCCCATAATCGAACTTAAAGCGCTCTTAAGCGATTGTGGGGCGCTCTCGCCGCTTAAGAGAATCGATTTTAAGCCTTTTATCGCGCCGGAGGTTCTGGCTAAATAAATTAACTGCGAGGGGAGACCAACTAGCGAGGTGGGATTAAAGTCTAAGATCTTATGAATAAATTCTTTTGTTTTTTCACTAGGGATAAAGCCGGGGACGTAGACGGGTATTTGCCAGTAGCTTAGGGCGCGAGTTAAAAGATCGCCTACCGAGCCGGGCCTTGAGCCGGACATCAGGAGGGCTACTTTTTCGTGAGCCAAGGGATCGAGTAGATGCAGCATGCCGTAGCGGAAAAATTCCGTGGTGGCATAGAGATCTGATTGGGAGGAGAAAATTCTCTTAGCCGGGCCAGAGCTAGCCGAAGTGGGGACGGTCACCACCCCCTCGACCTCGTTTTGACTGACGGCTAAAAAGCGCTCAGGCTCTCGGGCTAACTCCGATTCCGAAAGAAAAGCTATGGGCTCTAGGGCCTGGGTTATGAGATCTTCCCAAAGCTTGGGTTCTTTATCCCTATCATGAGCTTTACTTAATAAGTCAGCCGATTTTAGGAGAGTATCTTTTTGCCTTTTGTACCAGGGGGAAAAATTAGCGGCGTAAGTTAAGCTTTGGGCGAGTTTTAGGGCTCGATAGCGAGAAAGCCTCAGGGCCCGGCTATCGGGCCCTGGGTAAATTAAATCAAATAGTAAGTCCAAGCGGTTAGTAACGCTTAACTCGGTTGTCATCAGCGGTACAGGGCCTTTCCCTGGCTCGAGGTTAGGTTCATGGCGCAGAAGGGGATAAATTTATCGGGCGGCGAAAAAACGTGGACGCAGCAGCCCTTTACTCTGGCTAAATCCATGGTCCAGACATCTTGAAAGGCCATGGCCGTTAAGCTAAATGATTCTCTGGCCGCCTTTTCGATAAATTCATCAAAGGCGTCGAGTTTTTTGGGGGCCATGGGGATAAGCGTCTGGGATTTAGCTGGCGTCTTTTGGCCGCCTGGCGACCAACTCCTTAAAATAATGTCCACAGCCCGATCGCGGCTAGCCGCCGTCTCCAGGGGGTTACTAGGATCGCTTGTCGTCTTAGGCGGGCTAGTATTTTTTTTGGCTTCTCGGATGGCTCCCGGGCTCAGTATTAACTGGCCATTAAGGCGGCGGTAGCGCAGATGAAACGAGCAGCGCTCGTGCTCGCAGCCTGGCGGGAAGGCGCTCTTGGGATCGACGGCGCCAGAAGTTTGATAGTTTAGTAATATTAAAAGCTCAGGGAGAGTTAGCCTATTATCGCTCCTAGAGAGGTTGTTGCGGCCGGCTTGGGTCATGGGCTGAAAGTGGATGCCCCGGACAGAGGGTTTATCGATAGCGTATTTTACTAAGGCTCCTAGTTCGCCGTCGTTTACGCCCTTGGCCACCGTTGGCACTAAGACCGTTGGCTGCTGAACTTTTTCGAGGTTATCGACAGCCGCCATCTTCTGGGCGGCTAAGGGGGCGCCTCTTAGTTTTACTAGGGAAGCGTCATTTAGAGAGTCAAATTGCAAAAAAACCCAACTAAGACCGCTATCTCTAAGTTCTCGGGCTAAATTGGGATCGCTTGCTAGCCTTAAGCCGTTGGTGTTTAGCTGGACAGCTGGAAACAAAAGCCGGGCGGCGGCCACTATCTTGGGCAGATCGCTATGGAGAGTTGG
>JAITJB010000129.1 GCA_031279155.1 Deltaproteobacteria bacterium
AAACTCAAGGGCCAGGACGGCAATCAAGAGGTCTTCTTACTACTGACACGTAGCGACGCAGAGCCTAATCTTTAATAGCTAGAACAATCTTTAATTGCTAGAGCATTCTTTAATAGCAAGAAGCTGGGGATTTTTTTAAGCTCAGCTTTTATTAAGCCAAAAGATTAAGCCAAGCCATTAAGCCAATAACTCGTAGCTAGCGTAGGTCACGGGAGCGTGGAGAGTGTTTAAAGCTCTTTCTAAAAGGATCTCGTGGTGATCTAAGCCGCTATAACCAAAGGTCACCTGGATAGCTGAGGCCACAAACTGGCAACTGCGATCTAAGGCGATGGGCAAACTATCGCCTTGGAGGAGGCTCCCGGTTAAGACGCTAGAAAATATATCGCCCGTACCGTGGTACTGAGTGGGGACCTGGGGCCGGCCAGCCAACCAAAAGCGCCCGTCTTCGCGGTTGTAGGCGGCAACCGTACTGCGGTCTTTTTTGGTGGATAGTGGTAAGCTCGTAATAACCGGGTAAGCTGGGCCTAAGTCGGCTAAAGCTTTGAGCCAATCTTTAACTTGACTTTCATCTAAGCTTTGGGGTACCTCACGGCCGAGCATAAAGGCGGCTTCGGTGATATTGGGCGTTACGACCTTGGCTAAGCGAGATAAGCTTGTCATCTCACCTATCATCTCAGGCGGCATAGAGGCGTAGAGCTCGCCAAAATCGGCCATGACCGGATCGACTACGACCAAGGTTTCCGGCGTTGAAAAATCCCTTATAAAATCGGCCACCATCGAGGCCTGGCGAGCGGAACCTAAAAAGCCGCTGTAAATGGCGTCAAACCTTAAGTTTAGAGCCTTCCAGTGCTCGATAAACCCGGGCAACTGATCGGTTAGATCAAAAATCTTAAATCCTTTGATGGCCGTGTGGGTTGAGAGGATGGCCGTAGGAAGCGCGCAAACCTCAAAGCCCATGGTTGAAAGTATTGGTATGACAACTGTCAGAGAGCATCTGCCGTAGCCAGAGAGATCGTGAATTGCCGCCACACGCGGCAGGGGGTTTATCATTATTTCCTCCTATTTTAGATTATCAGGTTTTTTCGGTCGATCCGGCGTGATTAAGCCTATAATTCCAGCTAAGCCCAATAAGACCATCAGGCTACCGGAAAAAATCATCATGGCCAGAAAATGGGGGGCCTCCTTAATCTTCATGCCGTGGTATAGCGTGTAGATCCCGGATGGTAAAAATAACAAGGCCATCAAGGCTGAGATTAGCCGCCTCATCGCGTCCCCCCAAAGAAAGAAAAGAATAAAAAAAAGAAGAGAAAAAGACAAGAAAAAAATTGCCCCTACAAGGTTACCCCTGTAAGGGCTTTTGATTTTAGCCGGCAGAGGACGGACTGACCCTATTAGGAGACTCTATTCGCCTAGGGCTCCTTTTATCTTGGTCACCCCGAAACCAGAAAACAATATGGCCTTATAGCATAAATAAATTAATGCTTAGCCATGTTTTCGCCAAAAATGACCCCCCTGGCTGCGGCAAAGGAGGCCGAGATGGCAAGATTGACAATCTCGTCGGGCCCCATATTGAGGTTAGCCGAATCAACCTGGCTGACAGCCGCTTCCATAGCGGCTTTGATCTCAAAACTGTCGTAGACGTTTTCCAGCTTAAGGCCAATGGCGATACCAGAGTGCAGGTAATACCTATCGCGAGCAATGAGAACAATTATACTGCTATCACCTAAGAACGTCTTTTGCAGTGTTTCAGCCAGAAATCTAACCTCTTGCGGGCCTGCGGCATTGACTGTTGATTCTAAGTAAGTTATTTCTTCGTGAACTCGAGCCCGACTGGCGATTTCACTAATATTGTTGACGGTTACCGACTTTGTTTCTAGATTAGCATTCATAATACTGAACTTTGCCATAAGGCCAAAAATTTAACTTAGCCGATCTACCGGCGATCGCTAGATCGGCTGCCATTAAGAAAAAGGCCCTCCTTGCGGGAGGGCCTTTTGTCTCAATTGTGCCTTATTAGGGACCCACGTCGTGGACGCGATCCCAGGTGGGCCCGAACCTGACACGGGCCGTCCGGCGAAGCAAAGGTGGCGGTTTGGGGGAATGCTTGAGCCTACTCTACCCAAAGGTCCGCCGTCTGTGAGGTTATTCCTCGGTGACCTCAATGGCGCCGACCTCACAGGCCGAGACGCAGGACTCGCAGCCAACACATTCGTCGCCATTGACGACCACGGCCACTTTGTCCTTGATCTCATAGACGTCTGAAGGACAGGCGTCTTTACAATTACCGTCGCCAGTGCACTTACCGGCATCAATCTTGATTACCCAGCCCATTTCAACAACCTTTCTGATAAAGAGAAGTTCTAAAGGACCTCTTTATAAAAAGAAGCCTCCCACCTGGACCCAAAACAGAGGCAACTGGATCAGGGTCAGTTACAACCCTTATAACCCAAAAATTGGGGGAAATCAAGTTTTTTTGACACATCCCAACCGCCCTCAAGCGATAGCTTAAGCAACAAAAAGATAGCTAGAGGTACATAAAGGGAAAAACAGCCTCGAAAATGCCTGTTTGAGGGAAAAATTTTTCCAGTTGGTGGCCAAAAAATCCCCATTTTGAGCCCGAAAAAAAAACAGACCTCCGATAAAAAAGAAGGTCTGTTTGCAAAGTTTATATTGTGACAAAAGCTAGTTAGAAGATTTTGCAGCTGCCCAAAGTTCGCCTAAGATAGCCCTTAGGTAAGCTGCGTTAACCTGAGTTAACCTGCGGTAGCCTAAAGCAAGCTACACGCTCAGACGGCTGCCGCCGTGACCTCCGGATCAGTTGTTAAGTCCGAAGCAGTCGCCAAGGTCGCCACAAATGGGTAGACGCTGACCTTTTTGCGGTCGCTACCGTAGCGCTCGTACTTAACCTGGCCATCGATGAGGGCAAATAGTGTGTAATCGCGGCCCATGCCCACATTGTTACCGGGATGGATCCTGGTGCCCAATTGCCGGACCAAGATATTGCCGGCCCTGACAGCTTGACCAGAATAGCGCTTGACCCCTCTCCTCTTACCTATGGTGTCGCGTCCGTTGCGGCTGGAACCGCCGGCTTTTTTGTGAGCCATTTTGGGATACTCCTTATTATTTTGTGGGTCTTAGCCCGACTGAGAAGTTAAGCTAAGACCCAAACTTGATTTTTTTAGCCCCCAGGCTAGCTAGTAGCCAAAAGATAGGGCTAATTAAGCCTCGATAGAGGTGATCTTAAGGGCCGTGTAATCTTGGCGATGGCCTTTAGCCTTGTGATAACCTTTGCGGCGCTTTTTCTTGAAGACCAAGATCTTCTTGGCCCGATCGTGCAAAAGAACTCTAGCCTTAACCGCCGTCCCTTGGACCGTGGGCGCGCCCACGCGGTAGGATTCACCGTCGGCTAAGAAAAGGACCTCGTTCAAAGTAATCTCCTGGCCGACTTCGGCCTCCAGGCGATCGACCCTGATGGTCAGACCCGGGGTTACTTTGTACTGTCGTCCCCCTTGTTTTATGATGGCGTACATAAAGCTCCTCCCCTTGGTGAGCTGAAACGAATATTGTAGACGCTCGCCTAGGTTTTGTCAAATTAATTTTTTTTGGTGTTAAGCAAGCTTGCTAGTTTAAAAGCTTGCAGTCTTGTAATCTTACGAGCTTGCAAACCTAAAATCTTGCTAGCCTATAAGCTTGCAATCTTACTAGCTTGCAAACCTGCAATCTTGCTTGCTTGCTAGCTGGCTATCTTACTAGCCTGCCAACTAGTTTTTTTTGTCGCCCTACTTGACAACTAAGTTAACTAGCTTATCAGGCACGTAAATCTTTTTGATAACGTTTTTGCCCTCGAGCCACTTAGAAACCGTTGGGCTAGCTAAGACTATGGGCTCAATCTGTTCAGGGGTCAGCCCACTAGCCAAATTTAATTTACCCCTGAGTTTACCGTTAATTTGGATAACGTATTCGACCTCGTTTCGGCGGAGAGCCTCTTCATCGTACTCTGGCCAGCTAGATGAAAAGACTTTCTCCCGGCCAATAGACTCCCAGAGTTCTTCGGCTAAGTGGGGAGCGAAGGGGGCAAGGAGCCTTACGAGAGTTTCATTTATGACCTGGTTGTGGATCTGGTTTTTAGTCAGGTGATTGACCAGTTCCATGATCCTAGCGATGGCCGTGTTATAAGAAAACCTAACGATATCCTGGCCCACGGCCTTGATAGTAGAATGAAGTACGTATCTGGTCTCCGGGTCCGTAGGGGCGTTTTGATCGGGCTCGCCATCTTTGAGAACAGCGGCTACCAAGCGATCCAAAAAGGCTTTCATGGCCTTAACGCCGCTATCGCGAAAATCGCCGCCCTCAAGGTAGGCCCCCATAAACATTAAATACATCCGAAAACTATCGGCCCCAAAATTAGTTATATAATAGTCCGGGTTTATGATGTTGCCCCTTGATTTACTCATTTTGGCGCCGTTACTGACGATCATGCCGTGGGCCACAAACCGCTTGTAGGGCTCGGTAAAATCGAGGTAGCCGCAGTAATTTAAAGCCCGGCAGAGCCAGCGGCTGTAGAGAAGATGAAGAACGGCGTGTTCGTTACCGCCGACGTAGAGATCGACTGGCAGCCATTTTTTGGTTAGTTCGGGATCAAAGGGCCGGTCATCAAAGTTAGTTGAGGGGTAGCGGTAGAAGTACCAGGCCGAACACAAAAAGTTATCAGATACGTCTGTCTCGCGCACGGCGGCGCCGCCGCACTCTGGGCAGGTGGTATTATAAAAATCCGGGTCCCTAGCCAGCGGGGACCGACCCGTTCCATCGGGCCTATAGTCTTCGAGGTTGGGGAGTTTTACCGGCAGATCTTTTTCCGGGACCGGGACAATACCGCACTTATCACAGTAAATAATGGGTATGGGCGGCCCCCAATAGCGCTGGCGGCTGACGCACCAATCCCTCAGCCGGTAGTTTATGGTAAATCGGGCCTGACCCTTTTGAGCCAGAGAGGAAGTGATGGCCTTAATGCCTTCGGTTTTAGCCTCAAGGCCGTTAAAAGGGCCGGAGTTGACGAGCTTTCCGTCGCCAACATAAGCCTGGCTCTGAACGTCAAAGCCCTCCTGGCCAGATGACACGACCTCGATAATGGGAAGATCAAACTTTTTGGCAAACTCGTGGTCCCTGGTATCGTGACCAGGCACGGCCATGATGGCCCCGGTGCCGTAACCCATTAAGACGTAGTCGGCCACCCAAATGGGGACCAAAGCGCCATTTACGGGATTGATGGCCTTAGCCCCGGTAAAGACCCCGGTCTTTTCCCGGTTTTCAGCCTGCCGGTCTATCTCGCTAAGTCTAGAAACCTCTTCGCGGTAAGCTTTGACCTTTGGGGCTTGCTCAGGCGTAGTTATGACGTCAACTAAAGGATGCTCGGGGGAGAAGACCATATAGGTAGCCCCAAAGAGCGTGTCGGGCCTAGTGGTAAAGATCTCAAAACTTGGGCCGCCTATAACCTCAAAGATGACCTCTGCGCCCTCGCTTTTACCTATCCAATTGCGCTGAGCAACCTTTGTGCGTTCCGACCAATCGAGGACGTCTAACTCTTCTAAGAGCTCTTTGGCAAAGGCCGTGGTCTTAAAGAACCACTGAGCCATTTCTTTTTTGGTGACCAGAGTTTGGCACCTTTCGCACTCGCCGTCGATAACCTGTTCAGAGGCTAAGACCGTCTTACAGCTCGGGCACCAGTTGACTGGACCGGTCTTACGGTAGGCCAGGTTATTTTTGTAGAGCGTCACAAACATCCACTGAGTCCAGCGGTAGTAATCAGAGCTGGTCGTGTCCACCTGGTGGCTCCAATCGAGCATGAGGCCGACCTTTTTAAGCTGAGTTTCGCGGAAGCGCTCGATATTTTTGGGCACCAACTCCGCCGGGTGGCGACCGTGTTTGAGGGCGAAGTTCTCCGAATGCATGCCAAAGGCGTCAAAGCCCATGGGCTCGAAGACGTCATAGCCCTTAAGACGGTGATACCTTCCTTGGATGTCGGATCCGACAAAGGCGAAGAGGTTACCTACGTGGAGGCCTTCGGCCGAAGGATAGGGAAACATCATTAAATTGTAGAAAGGTCTTTTGGCCCCAACGAGATCGGTCTGATCGGTTTGGTCTTTCTGCCAACGCTCTCGCCACTTATTTTCGATAGTAATGGGATCGTACTTTTTCATGCCGTCTATCCTCCTAGAGCTGGTAGCCCTGGCCAACTCGGAACCAGCCTAAAAAAAGGCCCTAAAGCCGCAGCCAAAGTCCCTTGCGGCTCATTAATACCAGTTTTTGTCCTAAATGGCAAGAAGCTTTAATAGACCAAAAAATCAATAAGCTACGTAGAGTAGAGGCCAGCCTCTAGAGGCTGGCCTCTACTCTCTAGAAATCAGCATATAAAGCCAGATTTTAGACTTAAGAAATATAAAAAATCAATAAAAGACATATTAAAGAGAGATTCATACCTTTAAATTAATGCATAATAGGATTTTTGACGCCTTTAAACCTCGTTCATGGTTGACATAAAAAAGGTGACCGTGTTAAAGTGACAGAAATGAGCAATTATGAGTTCAGGTTAAGATGGGACTCGGCTCGTGAAAGTCAGCTATGTTTTTATTAAAAAATCTTCATACTGACCCAAGCCGACCTTAGCCTCAAAAGATAAGTTTAATTCTGATTTTGATCTACCAGAATAACTGTATTTTTTGTATAATTTGCAAAAATGCCAACTTTTTACCGCAAAAGTCTCTTTCTTTAAATTTTAAAATCCAGAACATTAATTTAATTTTCTATTTTTTTCTTAAGTCGCCTAATACCAACATTCGCTCAAATACCAACCACTTGAAACACTTCTTACCCCTGGATGCTTCCAGGGATTTACTAGGAGACTTTGATGAAGCAAGGCATTCAAAAATTCGGACGCTTTCTAAGCGGCATGGTCATGCCAAACATCGGGGCTTTTATCGCTTGGGGCTTGATAACCGCCATGTTCATCCCCACTGGTTGGGCGCCCAACGATAAGCTCGCCGCCATTGTCGGCCCAATGCTGACTTACTTATTGCCGCTTCTCATTGGTTACACGGGCGGTAAAATTGTCTACGATACTCGCGGCGGGGTCGTCGGGGCCATTGCCACCACCGGCGTCATCATCGGCGCTAACGTCCCGATGTTTTTGGGCGCCATGATCATGGGCCCCTTAGCGGCCTTTGTCATGAAGCAGTTGGACAGGCTGTGGGAAAAAAGAGTCCCCCACGGTTTTGAGATGCTGGTCAATAACTTCTCAGCCGGCATTTTTGGCGGCATTATGTCTATTTTAGGCTTTTTAGCCATTGGTCCCTCGGCTGAGGCCATTAACAACGCCTTGGGCGCCGGCGTAGGCTGGCTAGTTAACCACGGCTTATTACCTTTAACTTCGGTTTTAGTTGAGCCGGCTAAGGTCCTCTTCCTCAATAACGCCATTAACCACGGCGTCTTTACCCCTCTGGGCGCCCAAGAAGCCGCCGAAGTTGGTCGATCGATATTTTTCATGATTGAAAGTAACCCCGGTCCTGGCTTGGGGCTCCTTTTAGCTTATATGCTCTTTGGCAAGGGCACCTCAAAGGCCAGCGCTTCGGGCGCGGCCATCATCCATTTTTTTGGCGGCATCCACGAGATCTACTTCCCCTACGTCCTTATGAACCCCGTCCTCATTTTAGCTATGATCGGCGGCGGGGCTTCCGGCGTCTTCACTATTAACTTATTGCACGGCGGCCTCATCGGCGCCGCCTCCCCCGGCAGCATCATCGCCGAAATGACCATGACGCCTAAAGGGGCCCACCTAGCCAACATCGTAGGTATAACGGTTGCCTGCGGCGTAACCTTCATTCTATCGGCCATATTGATGAAGCTCTTTGTCAAAGCCGAGAGCGAAGGCGATTTAGAGGCCTCCCAAGAGCTCATGCGCACCATGAAAGCTCAGAGCAAGGGCCAGAGTGCGGGGCAGAGTCAGGATGCAGGCGCCGGACTAAATCTAGACAAAGCCCAAGATAGCGATCAAGTCGCCTTAAGCAATGTCCATAAGATAGTCTTCGCCTGTGACGCCGGCATGGGCTCAAGCGCCATGGGGGCCAGTAAACTTAGGAAAAAACTCAAAAACGCCGGCTTAGGCGATATCGAGGTCATACACTCTTCGGTCGATGACATTCCAGGCGACGCTGACGTCATCATCTGCCACAATAACCTCTCGGGCCGCGCCAAATCGGCCAATCCTCGCGCCAATTTAGTCGGCATCACCGACTTTTTAAACGCCCCGGAGTATGACGGCTTAATTGATAAACTCAAAGACTCTACATCTAAGTCTTAATAGAGTATAGGCTTAACTTTCTTAAAACAATAAGGATATAACCCTATGAAACAGATGAGCTACACTATTATAGATCCCGACGGGATACACGCCAGACCCGCCGGCCTTTTGGTCAAGAAGTTGCAGGGCTTTCCCTGTTCTGTTACCATTAAAAAAGGCGAAAAATCGGCTGATGGGAAAAAATTGTTTGCCCTTATGAAATTGGGCGTTAAGAAGGACGAGACTATCGATTTCAGTTTTGACGGCGAAAATGAAGATGAGGCCATGGCGGCTACGGTTGAGGTCTTAAAAGAGACCGGCTTGTAAGGCCTACTTTCTAAGCTAAGGGGGCTTAAAGCAACGCTTTGAGCCCAAAAATCTAAATATTTCGGTGAATCTTAAATGATTCCAAAATGCATTCGAGATGATTTGATAAGTCCCAAATAAAGCCGAAATCAAAAAAGGAGAATCCCCATGGCGGCTATCCTTGAGATGGACAACATCGTTTTAAATCAAGCGCCCCAACCCTATGAAGACGTTATCCGGCGCTGCGGCGAGATGCTCGTTAAAGGCGGTTACGTTAAGCCAGGCTACATTGACGGCATGCTAGCTAGAGACCGCAGTTTTTCCACGGCCATAGGTAACCACATAGCCATTCCCCACGGTGAGAAGATCTATAAGGAAGAAATCATCAAAACCGGACTGGTCGTCTTGACCTACCCCCAAGGCCTTGAATGGAACGGTGAAAAGGTCTTTTTAGTTGTCGGCATCGCCGCTAAAGGCAATGAGCACTTAGAGATTTTAGAAAACCTCGCCGATAAGTTAGAAGAAGCCCAAGACGTCGTTAACCTGGTCAATACCGCTGACCAAAAGGCTATCTATAGCCTTCTGACAGGCCATGATCCAGTTTAAGAACCGGGGTAATAGTCATGATCGTAACTGTCACCATGAACCCGGCCTTAGATAAGACGGTCGATGTCGATACCCTCGTCCCCAAGGCCTTAAATCGCCTGCTAAATGTCCGAGTCGATCCCGGGGGTAAGGGGGTTAATGTAAGTAAGATCATTAAAGTCTTGGGCGGAAGCTCCGTAGCTACCGGCTTTGTCGGCGGCGAAACTGGCCGTGAGCTTAAGCGCCTCATTGATTCTAGAGGCTTAATAGGCGATTTTATTGAGGTCGATGGGACCACCCGCACCAACCTTAAGGTCGTAGATAAGGATTCCTCATTAACCGAGTTAAACGAGCCCGGCATTAAGGTTACCGCTGAAGAAATTTCTCGCCTTTTAAAGAAGATTAAAGATCTCGCCGGCTCTAACGGCTTAGTGGTCTTAAGCGGAAGCCTCCCGCGCGAAGCCCCGGAGGATACCTATAAAGTCTTAGCCCAACAATTAGCCCTCGCCGGGGCCAAGGTGATAATCGACGCTGACGGCCCCTCTTTCCGGGCCGGCTTAATGGCCCCGCCTTATTTAGTCAAACCCAACCGCTTTGAGATCTTACAGTATTTTGGCCTAAGCCCTACTACCTCCGATCAGGAGCTCTGGCCCTTGGCCCAAAAGCTCCTGGATTTAGGCTTAAGCTTTGTTATCGTAAGCTTAGGATCTGATGGGGCCATGTTTGTCACCAAAGAAAAGCGGGCCCTAGTCAGAACCGTCCCCGTAAGCGTCCGCTCAACCGTTGGCGCCGGCGATAGTTTAGTTGGGGCGGCGGCTTTGGCCATTGAAAGCGGGCTCAACTTTGAGCAAACCGTAAGGCTATGTATGGCGGCCTCCGTTGGGGCGGTGACCACTGAGGGCACCAATCCCCCAACTCTAGATCTAATAAGAGAGCTCGAACCAAAATTTGAGCTGACATTTATCAATTAACCCAAGGAAAAAATAAATGAAAGCTAAGGCAGTCAGGCTATATGGAGCAGACGATCTCCGTCTTGAGGAGTTTGAACTCCCTGAACCCAAAGACGATGAGATCTTAGTTAAAGTCATAAGCGACAGCATCTGCATGTCGACCTATAAACTTTTAAAGCAGGGCAAAGCCCACAAGCGCTGTCCCCCCAACGTCGACACTAACCCCATCATCATTGGCCACGAATTTTCCGGCCAGATAGTTAAAGTTGGATCGAAGTGGCAGGATCAGTTTAAGCCCGGGGAAAAGTTTGCCCAGCAGCCGGCCTTAAACTACCAAGGTAAACTCGACTCCCCTGGCTACTCCTACGAGTACTGCGGCGGAGCTACGACTTACTGCATCATGCCCCACGAGGTCATGGAGCTGGGCTGTCTGTTACACTATGGCGGCGACTCCTACTTTGACGCCTCCTTAGGCGAACCTATGAGCTGCATCATTGGCGGCTACAACATAATGTACCACACCAATAAGCAAAACTATGACCACTCCATGGGCGTTAAACCCGGGGGTAACGTCCTAGTCTTAGGCGGCTGCGGCCCCATGGGCTTAGGGGCTTTGGAGTATCCTCTGACCTTAGAAAACAAGCCCCGCCGAGTCGTGGTCACCGATGTCGATAATGGCCGCATCGAACGGGCCAAAAAGCTTATCCCGCCAGAGATGGCCGCCAAGCACTCAGTTGAGCTCATCTACGTTAACGCGGCAACGGCGGACGGCAATTTTGAGAGCTTAATGGGCCTAACCCAAGGGCACGGTTACGACGATGTTTTCGTCTACGCCCCCATAAAACCCCTAGCCGAATTGGGCGACGCTCTTTTGGCCTTTGACGGCTGCTTAAACTTCTTTGCCGGGCCATCGGATCCCAATTTTAAATCTCTAATTAACCTCTATAACTGCCATTACACCAGCACTCATATTTTAGGCAGCACCGGCGGTAACACTGACGATCTTAAAGAAGCTCTAAAGCTCTCGGCCAATAAAAAATTGCGCCCATCAGTTATGGTCTCTCACATCTGCGGCTTAGACGCGGTAGCTAATACCACGGCTCACCTACCTGAAATTCGGGCCGGTAAGATTTTAAGCTACACCCATGTCGATCTGCCGCTAACGGCCTTAGACGATTTTGAAAGATTGTCAGTTAGCGATCCTTTATTTGAAAAACTCCATGACTGTTGCCAAAAGCATAACGGGCTTTGGAACAACGAAGCTGAGCAGGCGCTCTTAGACCATTTTAAAGTTAAAGTCGATTAGTTACCGTGGGTTAAAAAGTCATATCAGGAGGCCAATTATGTTGCGTCTTGAAGGCAAGGGCGCCAGCCCCGGCTTAGCCATCGGGCGGATAAAATTTATCAGTCACACCATGGAGCTTTTGGAAAAACGCCTCATAGACGACCCCATAAATGAGATTGGCCGCTTTGAGAGCGCCCGAGCCTTAGCGGCGGTGGAGTTGGGGGAACTAGCCGTCAGCACGGCCACTAAGTTGGGGAAGGAAAGCTCTCTTCTCTTTGAGATCCACGCCATGATGCTAGACGATCTCGACTACCGCGAAGCTGTTATCACCCGCATCAAGGGCGGCAAGTTTAGCGCCGAATACGCGGTCAGCGAAACAGCTAAAGAGTTTGCCCAAGATTTTTCAGAGATGGATGACAAGTACATGCAGGCTAGAGCAGCCGACGTACTGGACGTCTCTCGAAGAGTGATTGACATCCTAACTGGAAAAAAGCGCGAAAGCGAGATCCAAAGAGATCCCGTCATCTTGGCCTCCCAGGATTTTGCCCCTAGTGAAACTGCGCAATTTGAAAGAGACAGGACCTTGGCCTTAATAACCGTTGGGGGTTCAACAAACTCCCACACGGCCATCTTCGCTAGAACCATGGGCATACCGGCGGTTATTGGTCTAGGCGCGAGTTTAGATGATAAATGCGACGGCCAGATGTGCGTCGTTGATGGATCGACCGGGCTAGTCATCTTCAATCCCGATGAAGAAACTTTAAATCAAACCCAAGAGCTCTTAAGAAAACAAAAAGAGGTCACAGAAGAGCTGGAAAAACTTAGGGGCTTACCTGCGACCACCAAATCGGGTAAAACCATCAAAGTTTTTGCCAACATCGGAAACGTCAAAGACGCCCACCTGGCCGTCAATAACGACGCTGAGGGCATAGGGCTATTTAGAAGCGAATTTTTGTACCTTGAGAAAACCGATTATCCCGATGAGGAAACGCAGCTAGCCGCCTATAGGTCGGCAGCTGAAATCCTAGGCGGCCGGCAAGTCATCATCCGGACGCTGGACATCGGCGCCGATAAACAGGCGGCTTATTTTAAGCTTCCCACGGAGGAAAACCCGGCCTTAGGCTTAAGAGCCTTAAGGATCTGTCTAAAAAACCCGGAAGTCTTTAAAACTCAACTTAGGGCCATTTACCGCGCTTCGGCCTACGGTCAGGTGGCCATCATGCTTCCCATGGTAACGTCGCCCTGGGAGGTCGTCAAAGCCAAAGAAATCGCCAAAGAGGTCCAAAAGGATTTAGACGAACGCCATATCCCCTTCGACCCCAAGGTGCCCATCGGCATCATGGTTGAGACGCCGGCGGCGGCCATCATTAGCGATCTTTTAGCTAAAGAGGTCGATTTTTTTAGCATCGGCACTAACGATCTTACCCAATACACCTTAGCCATCGACCGTCAAAACTCCTCGCTAGATGATTTCTGTGACACCCACCATGAGGCCATTTTACGGCTGATACGAAAGACAGTTAATAACGCCCACGCAGCTGGGATATGGTGCGGCATATGCGGAGAGCTAGGGGCCGACCCTAAGCTTACGGAAACATTTATCGAGATGGGCGTCGATGAACTATCGGTGACGCCGCCGGCTATATTGCCGCTTAAAAAGCGCATCCGGGATCTGAGCTAAGTTTTTTTTCATCCTAACTTTTTTTACCGAAAACCAGTTTAATAGCCGGGTTATCTTGCGGCTTAGGCCGTGATTTACCTAAGCTAGGGTTTTGTGCGCCTAAAAAAAGAAAACCTAAATTAAAGCAAGATCGAAAATTTTTATTAGCCGCCTTCCGCAGCCAATGGTGCAACTTCAGGGAAATGTTCTCCCGCCCCTTTCCCCAAGGGATAATAAGCGGCCTCCATTTCGTTAATGGCAAAGCGCCTTTCGCATTTGGAACAGACGCCGCTTTGTCGCTTTTAAGCTACCCGCTTTTGGCTTTTTAGATAATGCGCGGACGCTCAAGCTTTTTTCCTCTTGGGTCAAGACGTATGTTACGTTAAAGCATAATTGAGCCGCACCATTAGTTTTGGAAAACAGCTTATTTTTCGTTTCGCACTCCCATATCACCACTACCCTCCACCCCTACTTTTCTAGCTCTATCGTGTTGTTTTTATCCCGTGCAAGCGTCCGATTAAGCTTTCTCTCCCAATTGCGCATTTTTAACCGGACTTAACCACGCTCGTCTGCACGTTGGGCAGCCATGCCAGAAGCATCTGCGGACAAATATCACCGTCTTATACTTTCTAAAGAATAATATCGGGGTTCCCTGGTAAATCTCGTCTTTGCAGCCGAAAACGAAATCCCATGCTGTAAAGAAGCTTGCGAACACGAATCTCCGGCGTGGTATTGGCGCTATGCACCTTCGCCATAATCTCACTTCGTTTTTGCTGGTCAAACATATCTGGCATGACCGTTCACTTCGCTTCAA